>JAFTLM010000300.1 GCA_017455945.1 Clostridia bacterium
AAGCACAGTTCCTTGAGACCCGTAAATTCCAAATAAACGAAATTGCTCGTATTTTCAGAGTGCCTCCCCATATGGTAGGCGACCTTGAAAAGTCGAGCTTTTCTAATATAGAGCAGCAGTCCTTGGAGTTTGTTAAATACACCCTTGACCCTTGGGTTATTCGGTGGGAGCAATCCATCGCACATGCGCTCTTTTCAACAGAGGAAAAAAAGGAATATTTCGTCAAGTTCAACCTTGAAGGTCTGCTCCGTGGCGATTACGTAAGCCGTATGAATGGTTATTCCATCGCAAGGCAGAACGGATGGATGTCCGCAAACGATATCCGTGAGCTTGAGAACCTTGACCGCATCCCCGCAGAGGAAGGCGGTGACCTCTATCTTATCAACGGCAATATGCTCCCCCTTGGGAACGCGGGAGCCTTTGCAAATATAAATAACGGAAAGGAGGAAAATTCCGATGAAGAAACCCCAAGCACACAAGTTTTGGAGGTGGAGGAACGAAGCGGAAAGCGAATCACCCGCAACCGAAAGAGTCCTTGAACTTTACGGAACGATAGCCGAGGAAAGTTGGTTTGATGACGACGTCACCCCCAAGATGTTCAGAGATGAGCTTTTTGCGGGTAGTGGAGATGTTGTTATTTGGATTAACTCTCCGGGTGGAGACTGCGTAGCGGCAAGCCAGATCTATTCAATGCTGATGGATTATAAAGGCAAGGTTACCGTCAAAATCGATGGCATTGCGGCATCCGCTGCATCTGTCATTGCTATGGCAGGCACCGAGGTTCTTATGGCTCCCACGGCACTTATGATGATTCACAACCCTGCAACTGTAGCCTTCGGTGACCACGAAGATATGCAGAAAGCAATCGATATGCTTGCAGAGGTCAAGGAATCAATTATCAACGCCTACGAGATTAAGACCAATATGTCCCGCGCCAAGCTCTCGCACCTTATGGACTCTGAAACGTGGATGAACGCAAATAAAGCAATCGAACTCGGTTTTGCCGACGACATTCTTACGGATGAAAAGACGGCTGTCGAAGTTCCTGCTTATGCGTTTTCAGGTAAAGAGGTGGCTAATCGTTTGTATAACAAAATCGCAGCCAAAGCGAACCCCGCACCCAAAACAGCCCCCCCGGCAAAAGAGCCGGAAGACAACCACGGTCGTTCCTATGACGAACTTATGGAACGCCTCAACCTTATGAAATATTAAAAAAACGGAGGATTTTTATTATGACTATCAACGAACTTCGCACCAAGCGTGCAAAAGCATGGGAGTCCGCAAAAGCGTTCCTTGACTCCCACAGAAACGACAAGGGCGTTCTCTCTGCCGAGGACGACGCAACTTATGCTCGTATGGAGAATGACATCTCCGAACTCGGCAAGGAAATCGCACGTATGGAGCGCCTTGAGGCTATGGATATGGAGATGTCCAAGCCTGTAAGCACTCCCATCATCGAGAAGCCCGAAGCTGCCAAGGTGGAAACCAAGGTCGGCAGAGCTACCGATGACTACAAAAAGGCTTTCTGGAATCACGCAAGAAAGCGTGACTCTTATGAAGTCCGCAACGCACTTCAAATCGGTACGGATTCCGAAGGTGGCTTCCTTGTTCCCGACACCTTTGAGAAGACCCTTATTACCGCACTTGAAGCAGAAAACGTAATCCGTAAGCACGCACACGTTTTCACTACTTCTCACGGCTCTCACAAGATTCCCGTTGTATCCACCCGTGGCACTGCTGCGTGGGTAGATGAGGAAGGACAGATTCCCGAGAGCGATGATGCATTCGGTCAGCAGCTCATCGGCGCACATAAGGTGGCAACCCTTATCAAGGTTTCCGAGGAGCTTCTCAACGACTCCGCATTCGACCTTGAGGGCTACTTCACCAAGGAGTTTGCTCGTAGAATCGGTAACGCAGAAGAGGCGGCATTCCTTTCTGGTAACGGCACTGCAAAGCCTACGGGTATTCTCGCAGACGTCGGTGGCGCAGAAATCGGTGTAACCGCAGCTTCCGAAACTGCAATCACCGCAGACGAGATTATCGACCTCTTCTACTCCCTCAAGTCGCCTTACCGCAAGAATGCAATTTGGGTTCTTAACGATAGCACCATCAAGGCTATCCGCAAGCTCAAAGACCACAACGGTCAGTACCTGTGGCAGCCCGCACTTCGTGACGGTGAGTACGATACCATTCTCGGTAAGCGTATCTTTACCTCTCCCTACGCACCCGAAATCGGTGCAGGCGCAAAATCCATCGCCTTCGGTGACTTCTCCTACTATTGGATTGGCGACCGTCAGGGTGTATCCTTCAAGCGCCTCAACGAGCGTTATGCAGAAACGGGTCAGGTTGGCTTCATTGCTACCAAGCGTGTGGATGCAAAGCTCATTCTCCCCGAGGCAATCAAGGTGCTTCAGCAGAAGGGTTCTGCGACCTAAAAATATAGGAGGTGACGGTGATGGACTTATTGCTGTTTAAGTTGAAACAGAACCTTATAATCGAACATACGGCTGACGATGCTTTTCTGCGTAATTGCATCACCGCCGCCGTTTCCTATGCCGAAAGTTATCAGCACATTACCGCCGGGACTTATAAAGTTTTGCCGATGTCTCCGACAACGGAGCAAGCAATCATTATGTTGGCATCGCATTTTTATGAGTCCCGTGATGGCAGTACGGGTGGTTTCTTTGGAGATAGCACCCAAGCCTCTGCCCAAGTATGGAATACGGTCAACACCCTTTTAAGGCTAGACCGAGAGTGGAAGGTGTGATATGAGCCTTGGAAAAATGACTTCTTTTATCGACATCGGCATTTTTAAGAACGTAAAAGACGAGGAGGGGTTTTCTTCCTCGGTTTACGAGGGGGTTGCTTCGGTTCGTGGCTATCGAGAGGGACGGCACGGTTCGCAAAAATGGGCAAACCTTGCGGCTTTTAGTGAGGCAACAGACCTTTTCCGAATCCGTGTCATTCCCGGTGTTGAAATTACAACCGACCACATTATTTACTGCGAAGGCATCAAATACGACATTGTTTCGGTGGAAAATGTCCGTGGACGCGGTATGTACCTTGAAATAATGGCAAAAAAGGTGGTGGCAACTCGTGGCTAAAGCAGAAGTACAAATGCCCGACGAGTTCTTGAAAAAGCTCTCTAGTTTGGGTAAAAAAACAGACGAAATTGCCGAGCGTGTTCTTGAGGCGGGTGGTGAGGTGGTTCTGGCGAAGGTCAAGAGCAACCTTGCTGCCGTTGTCGTTAAGAACACCAAAGTCGGCTCTCGTTCCACAGGTGAGCTTGAACGCTCTCTCGGCTTGACGGGTGCAAGAGTCGATAAAAATGGTAACCATAACGTAAAAATAGGTTTTGCAGAGCCTCGTTCCGACGGTGAGAGTAACGCAAAAATAGCGAATATTCTCGAATATGGTCGGCACGGTCAACCTGCAAAGCCGTTCCTAAAGCCTGCAAAAACGGCATCGAAGAGTGCTTGTGAGGCGGCAATGATACAGAAACTTGAGGAGGAGATAAGCAAGGTATGAGCATTTTGAAAGACCTTAATACGGTGCTATCACCGCTTGGCATCCCTCTCGAAACAGGTGTGTTTGCGGGCAATGCTCCTGACAAATACATCGTTATTATTCCAATGAGTGACACCTTCGAGCTGAAGGCTGATAATGCGCCTACGTATGATGTGCAAGAAGCAAGAATTTCTCTTTTTTGCAAAGGCAACTATGGCGCAGATAAAAACAGAATCGTCCGCGCACTGCTTTCGGCGGACTTAACCATTACAAGCAGACAGTATATCGGCTACGAAACCGATACAGGATATCACCACTACGTGGTGGATGTCGAAAATCATTATAAAATGGAGGATTTATAACCTATGGCAACTATAGGACTTGACAAACTTTACTATGCCAAGATTACGGAAGATGCGGATGGCTTTGAAACCTACTCGACTCCCGTTCAGTTGGCAAAAGCAATGACCGCAGACCTTTCGGTAGAACTTGCAGAGGCAACTCTCTATGCCGATGACGGCACCGCTGAAAGTGTGAGGGAGTTTAAGAGTGGTACTCTTTCCCTCGGCATTGACGATATCGGTGCGAGTGTGGCTTCCGACCTCACGGGTTCGGTTATCGACACCAATGGTGTTATCGTTGCTGCACAGGAAGATGGTGGCGCTCCCGTGGCTATCGGTTTCCGTGCAAAGAAAGGCAACGGCAAGTATAAGTATTTCTGGCTCTACCGCGTAAAGTTCGGTATCCCGGCTACGAACCTTGCCACCAAGGGTGACAGCATTTCCTTCTCCACGCCTACCATCGAAGGTACAATTTTTGCTCGTAACAAGGTGGACGGTAGCGGAAAGCATCCGTGGAAGGCAGAGGTGACCGAGGGAGATACTTCGGTAGCTTCTACCATTATCGCAAATTGGTATAAGTCGGTTTACGAGCCTACTTATACGAAGACTTCAGGCACAGGAGGTAGCAACTAATGACTACGGAACGTTCTACGAACATCACCATTGGCGGTGACGAATACACCCTTATTCTTACAACCAAGGCAACCAAGGAAATCGCAGGCCGTTACGGCGGTCTTGAGAACCTTGGAGATAAGCTCCTTAAGAGTGAAAACTTTGAGATGGCGATTGGTGAGATTGTGTGGCTTATCACCCTTCTTGCAAATCAGTCAACCCTCATTTACAACCTCAAAAACAAGGATAACCCCAAGCCTCTGCTCACGGAGGAAGAGGTAGAAATCCTTACTGCGCCTTCCGAGCTTGCGACTTATAAGGAAGCTATCACGGAGGCTCTTTACAAGGGCACCAAGCGCAACATTGAAAGCGAGGCAGACCCAAAAAACGCGGTGGTCGGGTAAGTGACGAAGAGTTATTTACTCGGCTTCTTTATTATGGTATAGCCCACCTTAACCTTTCTATGGAAGAGGTGGGGCTTATGCCTTTCGGTCTGCTTCTTGACCTTTGGGAATGTCATAAACAGTACAACGGCATCTCAAAACCCAAACGTGAGCATTTCATCGACGATATTATTCCCGATGGAGTGTAATGCTACAAAAAGCTAAACGAAGGAGGTGGTGCAAGTGGCAGATAAATTTGGACTGAAAATCGGTCTTGAAGGCGAAAAGGAATTCAAGCAGTCCTTGGCGGATATCAATTCTGCATTTAAGGTTCTCGGTTCTGAAATGAAGCTAGTCGAGTCGCAGTTCGACAGGAACGATACGTCTGTCGAAGCACTCACCGCTAGAAACGAAGTCCTCGGAAAGCAGATTGATGCCCAAAAAAGCAAAATTGAAGTACTCCGTGCCGCCTTGCAGAACGCTTCAGAGTCTTTTGGAGAAAATGATAAGCGTACACAAGCGTGGCAGATACAGTTAAATAATGCTGAAGCGGCTCTTAACAAAATGGAGCGTGAGCTTGAGCAGAACAACAATGCCCTAGACAATACGAGCGAAGGTATGGACGAGGCAGGCAAAGAAGCCGACGATATGGGCAAAGAGGTCAAAGGCGCAGGTGAAGATGCAGATGATGCCGGGGGTAGGTTTGAAACTCTCGGCAATATTTGTAAAGTCACAGCCGCCGCGATGGCTGCCGCCTTTGCCGCCGTTTCTGCTGCCGCCGTGGCTGCTGGTAAGGCTCTTGTCGATATGGCAAAAGAGGGTGCGGCTTATGCGGATGATGTGCTTACTACCGCTACGCAAACGGGCATTGCAACAGACAAGCTCCAAGAGTATATGTATGCCGCCGAGCTTGTTGACGTATCTACCGAAACACTCACGAAATCGATGGCTAAAAACATCAAATCGATGTCTACGGTCGCAAATGTCACGGGTGATGCAGCGGTGGATATGGAGAAACTCGCCAAGGCAGAAGCCAAAGCAGAAACCGCTCAAGTCAACCTTGAAAAGGCACAAATCGCATATGACGAAGCGGTTAAAAAGAGTGGCGCAGCCGTTTCCAAAGCCTATGCTTCCGTTGAGGATGCGATGCTTAGTGTTGAATCCGCACAAATCTCTTACAACGCAGCCGTTGAAAAGAATGGCGCTGATTCCGAACAAGCACAAAAAGCCGCTATTGCCTTGCAAAAGGCTCAAAACAAGCTCACGTCAGCACAAGAGACCTACAACACAGCTCTTGCCGAAAGCGGAGATACCTCGGCTAGTGTGAGAAAGGCGGCTCTTGCCCTCGAACAAGCACAATCAAATCTTGCTTCCGCACAAGCAGATGTGGCAAGTGCCTCCGAGCCTGTTGCCCCGGCAATGAACGAAATGACAAAGGCTTATAACAAGCTCGGTATTTCCGTTTATGATGCCGAAGGCAATATGCGTGATAGCGACACCGTTTATTGGGAGATTATCGATGCTCTCGGTAAGATGGAAAACGAAACCGAACGTGATGCTATCGCAATGCAGATACTCGGCAAGTCCGCACAGGAACTGAACCCTCTTATTGAGGCAGGTGCGGAACGAATGGCAGAGCTGGGCAAAGAGGCTCAAGAGGCGGGCTATGTGCTTGGTGACGATGCCCTTAATGCCTATGGCGCACTCGATGACCAATTGCAGTACCTTTCCGTAGGCGCAACCGCAGCCAAGAATGCTCTTGGTACTATTCTTCTCCCGGTGCTTACCGAACTGGCTTCGGACGGTGTAGGCTTGCTTGGTGAGTTTACGAACGGCATCAAGGATGCGGACGGGGATATTTCTAAAATGGCGGATGTCATTGGAGATATTCTCCCCAAGGTCATCGATGTATTTATGGAGCATCTCCCGGTGCTTCTGGACCTTATAACCACGATGGTGACTTCACTCGGTCAAGCCATAGTGGATAACCTTCCGATAATTGTCACTTCAGCAACGGAAATCCTATTCACCATACTGAATGCGCTTATTGCAGGGCTACCGCAAATAGCAAGTGGCGCGTTGCAGTTGGTACTTGCCTTTGCGAATGGTATTATCGACCAACTTCCGCTTCTTATTGAGGCGGCAATGCAAGTAATCGTTACACTTGTAAGCGGTATCGCGGCGGCAATTCCGCAGTTGATTCCGTCTATCGTAGCGGTTATGGTCAAAATCGTAGAAACTATTATAAACAATCTGCCGTTGATACTCGATGCTGCGATACAGCTCGTAATGGGGCTTGCTAAAGGCATTTTAGATGCTATCCCCATACTTATCGAGGCTCTCCCCGGACTGATTGATTAGGTAATTGCGTTCTTACTCGGTGCAATTCCACAGATTATAAATGCTTGGGTTCAGCTTATGACCTCTTTGGTGGAGGCTTTGCCGACTATCATTGATGCGATTGTAAGTGCCATTCCGCAAATAATCGAGGGGGTTCTGACCGCTGTTTTAGGCGCAATCCCTCAAATCATAAACGCAGGTGTGAAGCTCATTACATCTTTGGTTTCAGCACTGCCTACGATTATCAAGAAAATCGTGTCGGCAATACCTAAAATCATTGATGCCGTACTTGGCACATTGCTTGATGCACTTCCGCAGATAATCGATGCCGGTATTACTCTTATTACAGCACTTGTGGATGCGTTGCCTACGATTATTGAAACGATAGTGGAGGCAATTCCTATTATTATCGAGAGCATCTTAACGGCTGTGCTTGAGGCAATTCCGCAAATTATCGATGCGGGCATACAGCTTATAACGGCACTCGTTGGTGCGTTACCAGAAATCATCGAAACCATCGTGGCGGCAATCCCCGAGATTATCAACGGTATCCTTACGGCAGTAATCGGAGCAATTCCGCTTCTTATCGATGCGGGTGTTCAGCTTATTACTTCGCTTATAGGTGCGTTGCCTTCGATTGTTACCACGATTGTCGCAGCCATTCCCGTCATTATTCAAGGCATTATTGAAGCCGTAATCGGTGCTATTCCGTTGATTATCGATGCGGGTCTTACGCTCATTACCTCGTTGATTGGTGCGCTCCCTGAAATCATCTTTACGATTGTTAACGCAATTCCACAGATTATTACGGGTATCATTGACACCTTGCTTGGTATGATTCCAATGCTCATTGAAACGGGTATCGAGCTTCTCGTTTCCCTTGTTGCCGAACTTCCACAGATTATTACTACGATTGCCGGGTGCTTGCCCGAGCTTATCAGCGGAATAATCAATGGTCTGCTCGGTAGCATTGATAAATTCGTAGAAGCGGGTATCAGCCTCTTTATGAGCTTGATTACGAACCTTCCTGCCATCATCCTTGAGCTTGTTAAGGCAATGCCTCAAATCATTACCTCTTTGGTGAGTGCGCTTATGAACGGACTCGGTTCGTTTGTTGAGGTGGGCGCAAACCTTGTAAGGGGTTTGTGGGAAGGTATCCAGAGCCTTGCAACTTGGATTTGGGATAAGGTTTCGGGTTGGGCAGAAGACCTCTGGGACGGCATCTGCGACTTCTTCGGCATTCATTCTCCTTCACGTAAAATGGCGTGGATTGGCGATATGATGATGGAAGGTTTGGCAGGTGGCATTGACGAAACCGCAGGTGAAGCCATCGATTCTGCAACGAATATGGCAAAAGACCTCAATGGTGTGTTTAATGACCTCTCGGCAGATCTGAGTACAACCTTACCGAAGAATATCGATGTAAACGCACACAGCACCGTTTCAAGTGGTGTGGCAGGTGGCGCAAACGGCTTTATTCTTCAGCTTAACATTCAAAATTTCAACAACTATACGAGCGAAGACATCAGCGAGTTGACTAACGAAATTATGGCAACCGCAGGCGCTTACGCACAAAGAAAAGGAGTGGTATTTGCATGAATTATTTTATTTATAACGGTATCAGTTCCAAGGATCTGGGCGTTCGCATTAGCTCGAAGGACATCTTTTCCGCCCCCCAGTATGACCTCAAATTTCAGTCTATACCGGGGCGGGATGGTGACTTAATTTACTCCGAGGGCAGATACCCAAACACCTCGGTTTCTTATACTTGTTTTATCCCCGCAAAAAGCATAAAAGAGCTTGCTGACAAGGTGACTGCGATAAAGGGGTGGCTTTACACCGAACCCGACCGCTACCACACCTTGTCGGACAGCTACGATACTGCTTTTTTCCGCAGAGCAGTTTTCAATAACAAGCTCGACATTTCTGATGAAATTAACAAGATAGGGGTGTTTACGGTAAACTTTACTTGTCATCCTATGCGTTTTTCAAGCGCCGGGCAAGTAAAAACCACGTATTCGACTTCTCCTATCACACTTACAAACCCGTATGCTTTTGCCTCAAAGCCATATTTGAAAATCAACGGCAAAGGCACGGGAACGCTCACGATTCAATCGGCATCAAGCAATAAGACTTGGAACTTTTCTACCCTTAATGGCTATACCGAATGCGACTCGGAGCTTATGAATTTTTATCACGATACAACCCTCAAAAATGATACCGTAAAGGGCGAGGGCTTTCCGCTTTTCGCTCCCGGCAAAAACACTATTACTTTTAGCGGTGGCATTACGAGTGTTGAAATTGTGCCGAGGTGGTGTGCATTATGATTCCTATTCTTTTTAGCGCAAATGCTACGGATTTTTCCACGTATGGAATCGGTACTCTTGCTGACACCCTTTCGTGCCAAGTCACGGAGGAAAGGAATGGCGCATACGAGTGCATTTTAACCTATCCCGTGACTGGGCGCTTATATGCGGAAATACAGAAAGAGCGCCTAATCAAAGCCAAGCCAAATGACACCTCGGCAAATCAGATGTTCCGCATTTATAGAATTACGAAACCCTTAAACGGCATCGTAAAAATTTATGCGCAACATATCTCTTATGACCTTACAACGATTGCTGCACCGATATGGAGTTCAACAGAAATTCTCCCGCAGTTGGCAATCAATGCTGTATTTGATAACGCACTGACACCGCACAGCTTTACCTTCAAAACCGATTACCAGACGCAGAAGCCTTTTGCGGTAACGAAACCGAAAAGCCTCCGTGCCGTTCTAGGTGGTGAGCAAGGCTCGGTTATTGACCTTTGGGGCGGTGAGTTTGAGTGGGATAACTTCAATGTTATTCACCACCAAGGCCGTGGCACAAACACCGGGGTCGTTATTGAATACGGTAAAAACCTCACAAGTCTTGAAGAGGACTCCGACATTTCGGGCTTATACACAGACCTTTTGCCGTATGCGGTGACGACCGATAAAAACGACAAAGAGGTGGTCATCACTTTAAGTGAGCAGACATTGCCTATCGCAAAAACAACGTTGGTGCATTCCAAGACCCTTATTAAGGATTTCTCCGATGCTTTTGAATCGGGGGAAAAGTTCACCGAGGAGGCTTTGCGCCAAAAGGCACAGACCTACCTTGAGAATAATCCTTTGGGTGTTGAGAACCCCACGATTAAGGTTTCCTTTGAACCACTGTGGAAACAGCCTGAATACTCGGCTCTTCTTGAAAGAGTTTCTCTTTGTGACCGAGTAACGATAAAGCATACTCTTCTTGGTGTGACCGCAACCGCAAAGGTTATCACTACGGTTTATGACACCCTTGCTGAAAAGTATGTGTCGATTACGCTCGGCTCGGCAAAAAGTACGCTTCTGAATACGATTTCCGAAACGAAGGATGCCGTGGAAAATGCTACCGTTAAGGTTGACAGATTACCCACTCTTATGAGCCACGCAATTGAGAAAGCCTCGAACCTTATCACGGGTCAAAGCGGTGGATATGTTGTTCTCCATGGCGATGAAAACGGCTATCCTTACGAACTGCTTGTAATGGATGCGCCTTCGGTTGATAAAGCCGTGAATATTTGGCGTTGGAACGTGGGCGGACTTGGTTTTTCCAAGAAAGGCTACAACGGTCCCTACGAAACTGCAATCACGGCAGATGGCGCAATTGTAGCTGATTTTATCACCTCGGGCACCTTGGTGGCAAACATCATCAAGGCGGGTATCATTTCTTCCAAGGACGGCTCTTCCTATTGGAATATTGATACGGGAGAAATGCATCTCAAGGCTTATGCGACAACGGAATCGGTGAACGAAGCTATCACTACCGTGGAAGAAAGGGCGGCAACTATCGAGAGCAACGTCAAGGGGCTGACTAGCACCGTTAGTGCCGTTACGAAGCGTGTCGAAAATAACGAAAGTGACATTGCTTCTATTGAGGGCGATATCAAAGATATCGAGACCAATATTTCGACCATCGAACAGACGGCTTCGAGCATTGAAGCAAGAGTTACCCAGAACGAAACGAACATCTCTTCCTTGACGGTTTCGGTGGGTCAAATTACGACTCGTGTCAGCAATGCCGAGGGTAACATCTCAACGCTTCAGCAAACCGCAACTTCGCTGACAACCCGTATTACAAACGCAGAAGGTATGGTGTCTACCATCGAGCAGAACGTATCAAGCATAACCACTAGGGTTAGCACCGCTGAAGGCAACATCTCTTCCTTGACTACTAGCGTTAGTGGCATTACTACTCGTGTGTCTACAGCCGAAGGTAATATCTCTACTATCACTCAAAACGTATCGAGCATCACTACGAGGGTGTCGACGGCAGAGGGCAATATTTCTTCTTTGACAACGAGTGTAAGCGGTATTACAAGCCGTGTATCAACGGCAGAAGGAAATATATCCACACTCACGCAAACGGTCAATGGACTTGCTTCCGATGTGGAGGATAACGCAGGCAATATCAGTAGCTTGTCGCAGACCGTAACAAGCATCAGCTCTACGGTGACAAGCCATACGGGAAGCATCTCCTCACTTACTACATCGGTTAGCGGAATCAGCACTAGGGTTTCTACGGCTGAAGGAAACATCTCAACCATTACCCAAGACGTATCAAGCCTTACAACGCGCGTAGCTACGGCAGAGGGTGATATTTCAACCCTTGAGCAGACCACGTCATCTCTTTCCGCAACCGTATCCTCAAAGGTAAGCTCCTCGGGGGGTTCTTCTTCCTCTTTCGGTTGGAGCCTTACGAGCAGCGGATTCTACCTTTATTCCAACAGCAGTACCGTTATGTCGGTTACTAGCTCTGGGCTTTCGGTCAGCGGTTCTATCACGGCAACAACAGGAACGATAGGCGGTTTTACCATTGCTTCCACCAAACTGTATAAGAGCAAAAGTGCTTATAACAACACAACCGCAGGCGTTTACCTCGGTACGGACGGCATCGGTCTTGGTGCGGGTTCGTTCTATGTAACCTCGGCGGGTTATCTCTATGCAGCAAGCGGAAAGATAGGTGGTATGAACATTGCGGCAGACCAAATGTACTCGCAGAACTTTATTCTCGGTACTGTTTATGACTCAAGTGATGCTACAAAGTCCTTCACCACACTTTCCTTTGGTTCGACAAGTGGCTCGACATTTACTGCGACTACCGTCCTTACGAACAGTGGTTGTTATATGCAATCTCTTTCAAGTCCCGCCATAACTTGTGGCATAATTACAGCAACTGCCATCATTGCAGACCCCGGAATAAGCAGCACCACAGGCTTTTATTTCGGCTTTTCGGGCGGCTCTGTTCAGTATCGTGCTGAATTATCGTGGAGTGGACAGATACTTTACCTTAAGGTTTATAACGAAGATGGTGTGCAGACGGCTTTGGCAGAAGCAAAGTCTTTTACTGTTCACTATGCCGTTATTTGGGGAAAAGACAAAACTTGGACGGCAACGGTAGCGAAAGGTTCTAGCAGTACCTCGATTGATACAGATGCTTTCTGGGGTATCGACTACGCAACATTCAACTACTCAAGCTCTAACAAGGCGCAGCACACATTGTATTTTACAATTTCGGGTACAAGTGCTGCTACCACCATAACGAGCTACGGTCACATCGTTCCTTGGTCCGACAACACCTATGATTTAGGTTCGGCGGCTTACAAATGGCGTAATATCTACGGTCAATCGGGTACGATTAATACCTCGGATAGAAACGACAAATTTGATGTTCAGTCCCTTGACGAGGTATATAGCCGTATCTTCGACAACCTTATCCCGGTTACCTTTAAGTACGTGGAAAACACAAGCAACCGAACTCATATAGGGCTTGTGGCGCAAGATGTCAAGGATGCTGTCCTAGCGGTGGGGCTTACCACCAAGGAATTTGCGGGTTACTGCGAATGGGAGAAGGACGATAAAACTATCGGCTGCGGTTTGCGCTACAGCGAATTTGTGGCTATGAACATTTACGAAATCCAAAAACTCAAGGCTCGTGTTAAAGAGCTTGAAGAAAAACTAAACATTTCGGAGGAAAACAACCATGAAACTTAATGACATCTTAGTGGCAAACGAGGCTCTCAAACGTTTGTCTGAAAAGCGATTCTCAAGCTATGCAAAAATGCGAGAACTTGTAAAACTGCGTAAAGCGGTGGAACAGGAGGTTGACTTTTATGCCAAAGAGGAAACGAAAGCCGTTAACGCATACGCAGAAGTGGACGAGGGCGGCTCTCCCATTTTCCTTTCCGATGGCAGACTTCGTCTCAAGGATATGGAGGCAAAGATTGCTTTCGAGAAAGAGATTGCCACCCTTCGTGAAACCGAGGTCGACGGGATTTTGCCTATTACCCTTTGCGAGAGGGATTTCCGCAGTCCCGACGATATCCCCACAGTTGACGATATGATTGCCCTTGAAAGCGTCATTATCTTTGAAGATTAAAGGAGGTATGCTATGGAAGTTATCACTACAGTAGCTGCGGTTATTACCGCTTTGGGTGTGATTTTCGGTCTTATTTTTGCCGTTTACAGATGGTATCTTAAACAGGAAAAACAAGACAAGGACATCAAGTTCATCAAAGAGGAGCAAATCATACTCACCCAAGGTGTTCTTGCTTGCCTTAAAGGTTTGCAGGAGCAAGGCTGTGACGGTCCCGTTACCATCGCAATTACAAAAATTGAAACGCACCTGAATAAGCAGGCGCATAAATAAAATTTAGGAGGATTTATTATGACTACTTTCTATGAAATCGCAACCATTCCCGCTATTGCCGCAATCGTTTATACGATTATCGACATCGTGAAAACCGCCGTGGGTGGCACGGAAAAGTTCAAGAGGTTCATTCCCTTGATTTCCTGTGCGCTCGGTGCAATTATCGGTGTAATCGCATATTTCTGCGTGCCGGGAGTTCTCGAAACACAGAATGTTCTCGTTGCCATTGTGTTAGGCGCAGCGAGTGGTCTTTCTGCTACGGGTACGAATCAGGCTGTAAAGCAGCTCACGAGCAAGTCGAATACCAACAAAACTGAATAATTACTACATAAGCCCATCGAGGATTTTTCCTTGGTGGGCTTATTTTTTTTGTTATCTGTCCGTCAAAATACAAGAAAATGAAAGTGGGGGTTGACTTTTGCCACTTCCCGTGAGTTTAGGGTGGAGGTGGTATTATGACAACCAATGAAAAAGAACAGATAATAGCGTTAAAAAATCGAGGATTAGGATGCAATCGCATTGCAA
>JAFTLM010000025.1 GCA_017455945.1 Clostridia bacterium
AACGTTGAATGAACACTACTTTCACACGCTCACCGAACTCAGCAAGTTTTTCCTTTATGAGGTCGTAATCGAATGCTCCGTCTTTCAGGTCAACTTGGTCGTATTGGACTCCAAAATCTTTAAGTGAGCCATCTCCCGGAGTTCCGCAAATTCCTATAACCTCTTCAAGTGTATCATAAGGCTTGCCGGCTATTGAAAGCATAATGTCACCCGGTCGCAACAAGCCGAAAAGTCCTATGGTAAGTGCCTGCGTTCCGTTGACTATATTATGTCTTACAAAGGCAGATTCCGCACCCATTACCTCAGCCCAGATTTCATCAAGGGTATCTCTTCCTCTGTCGTCATATCCGTATCCGCTGGTAGGATTGAACATAGCCTCAGAAACGCGATATTCTTTGAAAAGTTCCATTATTTTTGCCGTGTTTTTAAATGATACCCGATCAAGCTCAGCGAATATATCAGCAAGCTCTCGCTCTGCATCAACAACCAGAGCATATACTTTTTCCGAAATTTCCATTTTGTCCATCCTATCAGTTGTTATTTATGAAAGCCAACGCCAGATCTCTGCACGCCTCGGCGTCTTTAAGGTCAACCATTTCCACAGAAGAGTGAATATATCTGGAGGGTATCGAAAGTGCCGCCGCACGCGCACCTATTCCCGACACCTGGATAGAACTGGTATCGGTTCCGCCATATGTCAGTATCTCACACTGATACGGAATCTTATTTGCTTTTGCAAGTTCAATAAGCGTTTCTACTGTTTCGTGGTCGCAAATAACCGATGCGTCCTTTATTTTCACCGCCGCGCCCTCTCCAAGCTTTACAGCCATAGGAGAAGCTCCGATTGTATCTCCCGTTCCGGTTACGTCAAAAACCAAGGCGTAATCCGGGACAATTTTATTTGCCGCAGTTTTTGCACCTCTGCATCCCACTTCTTCCTGAGTAGAAAAAACGAACCAGACATTGTTTTTGCTTTCGGTCAGATTTCTTGCGATATCGAAAAGGACAGCACAGCCTATTCTGTCGTCAAGCGGTCTTCCGACGATACGTTTCCCCATAAGCTTGTCTACCGAGGCTTCGCAAACAGCAACGTCTCCTACTTTTATCTTCTTTTCGGCTGATTTCTTGGTATCTGCTCCGATATCAACGTAGTAATTATCGGCTTTTTTTCCGTCGGAGCATTTACTTTCGGGCACAATGACGCCCTTAGTTCCGTTTTCAAAAACCACCTTACTGTAAGCCGCCGAAACAAAGTTGATTCCTCCTATAGGTGCGATACGGACGTATCCGTTGTCCTCAATATAGGTTGCCATAAAGCCTATCTCGTCGGCGTGTGCACAAAGCATAATATTCTTTGCATTTTCGTCGGTTCCCTTTTTCAAAGCCATAAGATTGCCGAGGTTGTCAAAGCTGCATTCGTCAACGTACGGACTTACAAGGGTTCTTATCTTTTCCAACAACTCCGCTTCTCTTCCCGAAACAGACGTTATTCCTATCAGTTGTTTCAAAAAATTATACATAATAACTTCCCTTCTATACGGATTTCCAGTTTTGTATTAGTGCTTCCATCAAGGCTATGATGGCGTCATAATCGTCAAGCGATGCCACACAGGCAGGCGAATGAAGATATCTTGTAGGAGCAGATATTGCCACTGTCTTGACGCCGTTGCCGCTTTTATGAATGTGTCCTGCATCGTTTCCGCCCGAAACGTATCTTTTTACTTGAGCTTTTATTCCTTTAAGCTCTGCCAATTCAAGAACGTATGAAACAAGCTTTTTGTTGTAAATTGTGGATCGGTCCATAACCGAAACAACTCCGCCTTCTCCCAAATCAGCCACTCTTTGTGCCGGTGGCACGTCAGCGATATCTGCAACAGCGGTTGTCTCAAGGACTATTGCATAATCGGGTTTTATCACCTGTGCAACGGTTTGTGCTCCCGAAAGTCCGACTTCCTCACGAACGGTAAAGCAAAAATAAAGTTCGTTTGTGTTTTTTATTTCGCCCGCAGAAAGCTTTCTCATAATCTCAAGCATAACGGCACAACCGAGGCGATCGTCAAGAGCCTTTGACTTAACCAAACGCGAGTCCTTGCCAAAACGGATAAATTCGCTGTCAAACGTAGCAAAATCACCTATCTGCACGTATTTTTCGGCATCTTCCTTTGATTCTGCTCCTATATCGATATACATATCCGAAACTTTAGTTGTTTTCTTGCGTTCCTCCGCACTTTGATGATGTATGGCTTTTGAACCGATTACTCCGTTGATTCTTTTATTTTCATCACCAACAATAACGTTTCTGCCGCACAAAACTCTTTCATCTATACCGCCCAAAAGGTCGAATTTGAGATATCCGTCGTCTTTTATTTCGGTTATCATCATTCCCACTTCGTCCATATGTGCCGATATCATAATTTTTTTCGTGTGAGCAGTATGAACCTCCGGCGAAATTCTGAACACGTAATTTCCCATTCTGTCAGAGGCATATCTACTGCAATATTTCTCCGCTATGTTGCAAATCAAAGCTCCCACGCTGTCTTCACAGCCGGTAGGTCCGAATGCTTGCGAAAGTTCTTCAAGCAACTTTACTTTATCGTTATACATTTGCAAACACCTCCGCTATAGCATTGTCCGACACAAAAGCTTTTATGAGCTTTACAAGCTCATCGGCGTCATCGAGATCCAGCACCTCGTTATAGGTATGCATTGACTTAAGCGGAAGTCCCACGTCAACCACGGGAACACCGCCCTTTACAAGTGAAAGTGCGGTAGCGTTGGTTCCCGTACTTGTTGCCGAAACGATTGTTTGGAATTTTATCTCTTTTTGAGAACACAGCTCGGCTGTCATTTTAGTTAACTTTCTGTCCGTAACCGCAGAAAGAGTCAGAGCCACTCCTTCACCCATTTTCACGGTCTCGCTTGATTTTGTGTCGGGTGTCTTTCCGAGATTAACATCGACCACCATAGCATAGTCGGGTTCGATTGCGTAGGTTCCGCAAACCACTCCTCCCTGTCGGTCGGTTTCCTCATGTGCGGAAAGGAGCAGATAAACATCGCCCGCAAGCTCATTTTTTGAGATCTCACCGATTGCCGCAACAGCACAAGCGGCACAAGCCTTGTCATCAAAGCCTTTGCCCGCAAGTTGGCGGTTCAGCAAATCAGTATACTTCCCCTTGAAACCGATAGGAGTTCCTACACGAACCAATTCTTCAAGCTCTTCCTTACTGTACCCCGTATCGATAAGAAGCTCGTCAACGCCCTTGAGGCTTTCTCTGTCTTTTTTATCCGAAAGATGAGGGGGCGTAGAGGCAACAACCGCAGGAAAGGTTTCTTTTCCGTATACCACAACGTCAGCCGCTTGCATTATTCTTGTATCAAGCCCTCCCACATTGATAACCTTAAGAAATCCCTGATCTTTTATTTCGGTAACGTAC
>JAFTLM010000301.1 GCA_017455945.1 Clostridia bacterium
TGGTGGCGGTGCTGCCCGAGCTGATTTACGAGGTGAAAGAAGATGAGCTTGAGGCTGAAGGGTACGAAGAAATGAGCGAACAACAGCTTTGCCGGGCGTACAAAGAAGGTGCGATGGCGGCACTTAAAGAAAAATTCGGCTTGAAAAGCTTTGAGGTAGGAGTTTCCGTAGGCGAGGACAGAAAACCGTCGAAGATAACAGTGACGCTTATGGACGGCGATATTTTCAGGAATCCGTACAAGATAGAAGAGTACGTGACGGACACATTTGGCTGTGAATGTGTGACGGTGATAGGGTAGTGCAAGCCTGAAGGATAGGAGGATATATGGCAGAAAAAGGCAAAAAGGATATTGGTAAAACCCGTGTGGCGATAGTCGGGGTAGGCTTTGTTTTAGGAGTGTTGTTGCTTGTTTTCGGTGCGGGCGGAGGCGAAAAAACTCAGGTCAAGGCTGACGACGCCGCTGAGTATAGGAGCGTTGTTGAAAAGGAGCTTGTTTCTTTGTGCGAGAATATGTTGGGCGAGAAGGTGGACGTTTTTGTCAGTCTTGAAAGCGGATACGGCTACAGCTATGCTCTCGATTCAAGAGGAGGCGTGATGACTGTGGGAAGCGGAAGCTCGGAAAGTGCCCTGGTGGAGAGGGTCGATATGCCGCGTGTGTCGGGGGTTGGGGTGGTGTATTTCGGCGAAACGAATCTCGAGACCGAAAAGAAGCTGTTGGGGCTGATTTCATCGTCTTTGGGAATAGGTACAAATAAAATTTTTATAATAGGTGCAAAAAAGGCTTAGATATAATCATAAAACGCAAGGATGTTAAATATATATTCAGTGAAGACCGAAAACAAGGAGGAACATTATGGTTATTCAGGCAGAAAACAAATCAAAGAAAAACTTTTTGGAAAAGATAGGCAAGCGAAATATTATCGTGGCGTGTGCCGTATTGCTTATCGGAGCGGTAGTGTGGGTGAACTGGTTGCTTTTTGACACCGAGGAAGACGGTTATTCGGGCTACGGCAACGGAACGGGAACGGTGAATGCACAGGGGATCGACAACGGTTCGGAAGACAGCTATTTTGCTACGGTTCAGGTCAGCCGAGAGAGAACTCGCGACGAGGCTCTGGAGGTTCTCCAGTCCGTGGTTGACAACGCTGATGCGGATGAAGCTGTCAAGACTCAAGCACTCTCGGATATCAACAGACTCGCACTTGAAATGTCTGCCGAGGCAAATATCGAAACGCTTGTTATGGCAAAAGGTTTTGAGGATTGCGTGGCAGTCATTAACGGGGACGGTGCCACTGTAGTGGTAAAAACGGCAGACGAGTCGCTTTTGCCCAATCAGATAGCACAGATAAACGAGATTGTGTACGAGCAAGCTCAGATAAAGCCGGTTAATATCAAAATAACCGCAAGAAAGTAAAAAAAGATGCCTCTTTGCTGAGGCATCTCTTTTTTGTGTGAGGATAAATTATAGTTTAGCGGTGGAGAGAACGGGGGAACGGGTCGCTTTTTTGCAA
>JAFTLM010000001.1 GCA_017455945.1 Clostridia bacterium
ATAACATCCGTGAAATTGCCTTTGACCGATGGGGTGCAGTACAGATGGTTCAGAACCTTGAAGGTATGGGCTTTACTGTTGTTCCCTTTGGGCAGGGCTTCAAGGATATGAGTCCACCTACCAAGGAGCTTATGAACCTCGTGTTGGGCGAAAAAATCGCGCACGGTGGGCATCCCGTTCTCCGTTGGATGATGGACAACATCTATATACGAACCGACCCGGCGGGCAATATAAAGCCCGACAAGGAAAAGTCTACGGAAAAGATAGACGGAGCTGTTGCCACAATTATGGCGCTTGACCGAGCCATACGTTGCGGTAATGATTCAAGTGCTAGCGTCTACGATAATCGTGGGCTTTTGTTTATTTAAGGAGGAACGATGGAAAAACCTATAAAACACGTAGTGTCTCTGTCCGGGGGCAAGGACTCTACGGCTATGTTACTTCGGTTGATTGAAGAAGGCAGACCCGTAGATATTATCCTTTTCTGCGACACGGGACTAGAGTTTGAAGCTATGTATCGACACATAGATAAACTCGAAAAGTATAGCGGAAAGCCTATCACAAGGCTAAAATCGGACAAGACTTTCGAGTATCTTTTGCTTGAGCATATGCCAAAACGCAAGAACCCAGAGCTTGTCGGTCGCAAAGGTTACAGTTGGAGTGGTCCCCGTAATCGTTGGTGTACGGCTGTTCTTAAACAGCGTGTTATTGACAAATATCTACACGACATCTCAAAGGAATATACGCTCAAGCAGTACATCGGTATTGCTGCCGACGAGCCTGAACGAATCAAGGGCTTTAATTACCCTTTGGTAGATTGGGGTATGACTGAGGCAGATTGCCTTTCTTATTGCAAGGAGAGGGGGTTCGATTGGGAGGGATTATATGATATCTTTCACCGAGTTTCCTGTTGGTGCTGTCCGCTTCAGTCGTTTGAAGAGTTACGCAAACTGCGAAAGCACTTCCCGGACCTTTGGAAAAAGCTCGGAGAGTGGGATGAGAAAACGTGGCGCACCTACTTGAAGAACTATTCCGTAAAACAACTTGATACGCGCTTTGCGTTTGAAGAAGAGTGCCTTGCAAAGGGACTCCCCATCAAAGGTAAGGCGTTTTTTAATGCCTTGAGAGAAAAACTGAAGGAGGATTAACTATGGGACTTTTTTCAGGGCTTTTCCGATCTAGGGATAAGCCTAAAAACAGTACGGCGGGTAGTGCCTATGCTTTCTATATGGGCGGCAGTACCGCAGGCAAACCCGTCACCGAACGGTCTGCAATGCAAATGACAGCCGTTTATTCTTGTGTCCGTATTTTGGCGGAGGCAATCGCAGGATTACCGCTTCACCTTTACAGATACAAAGAGGATGGGGGCAAAGAGAAAGCTCTCGACCATCCGCTTTATTTACTTCTCCACGATGAACCGAACCCTGAAATGTCAAGTTTTGTTTTCAGGGAGACGCTTATGACACATCTTTTGCTTTGGGGTAATGCGTATGCGCAAATTATCCGAAACGGCAAAGGCGAGGTCATAGCACTGTATCCCTTGATGCCAAACAAGATGTCGGTTGACCGTGACGAGAACGGAAAACTTTATTATACCTATACACGTTCCACCGAGGAAGCGCCGACAATGGAAAACGGCTCGGTAACTCTAAAGCCGAGTGACGTTCTCCACATTCCCGGACTAGGCTTTGATGGTCTTGTCGGATACAGTCCTATCGCAATGGCGAAGAACGCAATCGGTATGGCTATCGCCTGCGAGGAGTATGGAGCCAAGTTCTTTGCTAATGGCGCAGCTCCAAGCGGTGTGCTTGAACACCCCGGTACTATCAAAGACCCCACGAGAGTTCGTGAGGCTTGGCAGAGTCAGTTCGGTGGAAGTGGCAATTCAGGAAAGGTCGCAGTGCTTGAGGAAGGTATGAAATATACACCTATTTCTATCTCTCCCGACCAAGCACAGTTCCTAGAGACCCGTAAATTCCAAATAAACGAAATTGCTCGTATTTTCAGAGTGCCTCCCCATATGGTAGGTGACCTTGAAAAGTCGAGCTTTTCTAATATAGAGCAGCAGTCTTTGGAGTTTGTAAAATACACCCTTGACCCTTGGGTTATTCGGTGGGAGCAATCCATAGCACGAGCACTCTTTTCGGCAGAGGAAAAAAAGGAGTATTTTGTCAAGTTCAATCTTGAAGGTCTGCTTCGTGGCGATTACGTAAGCCGTATGAACGGTTATTCCATCGCAAGGCAGAACGGCTGGATGTCCGCAAACGATATCCGTGAGCTTGAGAACCTTGACCGCATCCCCGCAGAGGACGGCGGTGACCTCTACCTTATCAACGGCAATATGCTCCCTCTTGGGAACGCGGGAGCTTATGCAAATATCACTAACGGAAAGGAGGAAAATTCCGATGAAGAAACCCCAAGCACAGAAGTTTTGGAGGTGGAGGAACGAAGCGGAAAGCGAATCACCCGCAACCGAAAGAGTCCTTGA
>JAFTLM010000302.1 GCA_017455945.1 Clostridia bacterium
CCGTGGGCATGGTCTTTATCGGGCTTTTTGCAAGCAATGACGGACAGGGCTTTGTGGGACTTGTCAACAGCGTTATAGGCTTTTTCGGAGGCGGAGAGACAGATTTCATCACCGGACCATACTGGGCGAAAATGCTTGTGCTGAGCATATATACGATATGGATGGTTCTGCCCTTTAAGATACTTATTCTCACAAGCGCGCTGGCGTCTGTAAAGCAGGACTATTACAACGCCGCAAAGATAGACGGAACCTCAAGCTGGAGAACCTTCAGAAAGATAACCCTGCCTATGATATCGCCCACTGTTTTTTATCTGGTGATAACAGGATTTATCGGGGCGTTCAAGGCGTACAGCGATGCGGTTGCCCTCTTTGGTGAGAAGCTTAGCGAAGCCGAGATGAATACCGTGGTAGGTTACATTTATGACAGACTGTTCAGCGAGGGCGGCGGATACCCCTCCTACGCATCGGCGGCGGCGGTCATACTCTTCTTTATAGTGCTGACGGTGACCTGCATAAACCTTATAGTCAGCCGTAAGCACGTTCATTATTCGTAGGTGAAAACAATGGATAAAAAGATACTTTTAACCAAAAACAAAAACAATTCGGGCGACAGAGTACTGAAAAGGGCACTCAAGGTGGGTTCCTATATTCTGCTGGCGTTCTGGGCGTTTATGGTGCTTTTCCCGTTTTACTGGATGATAATAACCTCCCTGAAAACCGCCGCGGAGTACAACGCGGAGCTGACGCCGAGCTTTTACCCTACGTCCTTTGAGTACCGAAATTACATAAACGCCTTTGGAACCCGGGGCGTGGACCTTCTCAGATATCTGTTCAATACGGTTATCTTTACCGTGGTTACCACCGCGCTTATGATGGTGGTGATAGTGCCCGCGGCGTACGCCTTCGCAAGGCTTGATTTCAAGGGCAAGAATCTGACCTTTACCTGCTTTCTGGCACTTATGATGATACCCCAGGAGCTGGTTATCGTCACCAACTATTACACGGTTACCGGCTGGAACCTGCAAAACACCTTTACCGGTCTTATTCTGCCGTCGGCGGTGTCGGTTTTCTATATTTATCTGCTTAAAGAAAACATAGCCCAGATACCCGAGGAGATGTACAAGGCGGCAAAGGTGGACGGCACCTCAGACCTTAAATATCTCTGGCGTGTGGTTTTGCCCATATGCCGTCCGACAATAGTTACCGTGGCAATACTTAAGATTATCGAGTGCTGGAATTCCTACATCTGGCCCAGACGTATTACCGATATCGATTCCTATTCGCTGATATCAAACGGTATTCAGAAGCTTCAGCATAGCGGAATGGGCCGTGACAACATACCCGTCACAATGGCGGCAATAGTGGTGGTTTCACTCCCCCTTATAGTTCTTTTCCTTATTTTCAGGAACAAGATTATGGAGGGCGTGGCGAGAGGAGGCACGAAGGGATGAGAAAAATATCTTTGCTTTTGTGCCTGGCTGTCTGCCTTTCTGCGGCGGCGCTTCTGTTTTCGGGCTGTCACAAGCCCCTGGAGAGGGAGATGTTTGAGCTTCCCGAGGAGTTTGACACCTCAAGAACCTACGAAATATCCTTCTGGGCGAAAAACGACAGCAACATAACCCAGGTAAACGCCTACAACAAGGCTATTGAGGAGTTTGAAAAATTATATCCCAATATCAAGGTTACTTTAAAGCACTATACCGATTACGGACGGATATATCAGGACGTTATAACCAATATTTCCAACGATACAACGCCAAACGTTTGCATAACCTATCCCGACCACGTTGCAACCTATAAGGAAGGGAATAACGTAGTTGTTCCCGTGGGCGACTTCTTTGACGACCCAAAATACGGTCTGGGCGGAAGCGAGGTCAGATTTGACGCCCCCACCAAAGATGAGCTGATACCAAAATTCCTTGAAGAGTGCAAGATAGACGGCAGGTATTACGCCGTTCCGTTTATACGCTCCACCGAGGCGTGCTACGTCAACAAGACCTACGTGGAAAAGCTGGGATATACTCTGCCCGAAACGCTTACGTGGGACTTTGTGTGGGAGGTTTCGGAGGCGGCTACCGCAAAGGACGGCAACGGAAATTTTGCCGTAAACGGACAGAAAACCATGATTCCGTTTATCTACAAATCCACCGACAATATGATGATACAGATGCTGGCACAGCGGGAGGCGGGCTATTCCGACGAAAACCGAAATATTCTTATTTTCAACGATACCACAGCCGAGCTGATGAAAACGGTGGCAAAACACGCAAAAAACCGTGCGTTCAGTACCTTTGCAATTTCAAGCTATCCCGCAAACTACCTCAATGCGGGGCAGTGCATCTTTGCGGTGGACTCCACTGCGGGCGCTATGTGGATGGGCCCCAAGGCTCCCAACAGCGATATACACGGCTCAAGCATTGTGGATTACGAAATCGAGGTAATGAGTATACCTCAGTTTGATACCCAAAACCCCAAGATGATATCCCAGGGCCCATCGCTCTGTATATTCAACAAGGAGGACCCCCAGGAGGTGCTGGCGTCCTGGCTGTTCGTTCAGTTCCTGCTGACAAACGACGTGCAGTACTCCTACGCCACCACAGAGGGCTACGTTCCCGTAACCTCAAAGGCACAGAACTCCGAGAGATATCAAGAGTACCTTTCTTATTCTGACCCCGAAAAGGCGTATGGGGGCGAGGATGCCGCCCACGTCTACGGCGTCAAGCTGAAGGCGACCGAGCTTTTGTTGGATAACACCGCAAATACCTTCATTACCCCTGTGTTCAGCGGCTCTATGTCCTTGAGAAACGTGGCGGGGTATCTTGTGGAGGAGTCCGCCAAAACCGTCAGACGCGGGGGCACGGTGGACGACGCGAAAATAGCCGAGCTTTTTGAGAAAGCGACCATAAATTATCACCTTGACGACATCAAACCCACAAAGGCAACGCCGAACGCGGCGGGAGGTGCGGAGCTTGACGTCGGGGCAGAGGACCGCGATATACCGATTTCTTCGGTTATATTGTTGGTAGTTTTGTGTGCGTGCTGGATAATTTTTGGTGCTTTTGCGATTTTTGGTGTGATAAAGCGAAAAAAATCGTCTAACTATTGACATTTTTAAAAAAAAGTGTATAATAAACTCAATAATTCTTATTTTCAAAAGGAGAAAATGAAAATGAAAAAGATTTTGGCACTTGCTCTCGCGGCTCTTATGCTCTTCGCTCTCGTAGCGTGTGGCGAACAGAAGGTTCCCGAGACAGACATTCCCCCCGTAGTTACAGATGCACCCGAAACACCCGATGACGGCGTAAAGGTTATGACCTATGCAGAGTATATCGCTGCCGAGGTTGACGCTCCCGTAGTTATCGAGGCGTACGTTCAGGCAACTCAGTCCTGGTGGGACAACAAGATTACCGTTTACACCCAGGATGCTGACGGTGCGTACTTCATCTATGAGATGGTTTGCTCCGAGGAGGACAGCGCAAAGCTTGTTCCCGGAACAAAGATCAGAGTAACAGGCTTCAAGACCGAGTGGTCGGGTGAGGTTGAGGTTGCTTCCGGTGCAACGTTCGAGATCGTAGAGGGTGCAGAGCCTTTCATCGCAGAGGCATTTGACGCAACCGCTCTTCTCGGTACAGACGACCTTATCAAGCACCAGAACGAGCTTGCAATCTTCAAGGGTATGACTATTGTCAGCATCGAATACAAGAACGGAGAGCCCGGTGACGATATTTACGTTAAGCTTTCCAAGGACGGTGCAGAGTACGATTTCTGCGTAGAGCGTTACCTTACAGGTCCCGAGACAGACGTTTACAAGGCATTCGCAGAGCTTAAGGCCGGTGACGTAGTAGACGTAACAGGTTTCATTTACTGGTACAACGCAGTAAACACTCACATCACAGCAGTAGCAAAGTAATTGAAAAAGCAAAAGAGCTGACTTCGGTCAGCTCTTTTTTTGTAATACGAAAACCACGCGATAGTCGCGTGGTACAAAAAAGCTATTGCCGGTGAAAA
>JAFTLM010000303.1 GCA_017455945.1 Clostridia bacterium
CCGCCAAAGAGTAGGCATCGCACAGGCACTTATCGGAAACCCGTCGGTTATCATTTTCGACGAGCCCACGGTCGGTCTTGACCCCAAGCAGATAATAGAAATAAGAAACCTTATCAGAACTCTCGGAAAGAACCACACGGTTATTCTTTCCACCCATATTCTCCAGGAGGTTCAGGCAGTCTGCGACCGAATTATCATCATAAACAAGGGTAAGCTTGTTGCCGACGAGCTTACGGGCAACATCACCCACGCAGTACAGACCAACCGACGTTTCACCGCAAAAATATGCGGTCCCGCACGCGAGGTGTTTGCCGAGCTCAAGTCAATGCAGGGCGTTGTGGGTGTGGAACAGCTTGCAGAGCGTGACGGCGACGCCACCGCCTTTATGATAGAAAGCGCGGTTGGAGTTGACATCAGAAAAACTCTTTTCTACACCCTTTCCTCCAAGAGCTGGCCTCTTATCGGGCTTGAGGCTCAGGGAATGAACCTTGAGGACGTATTTATAAGCATCGTTGACACAACCGGTTCTGCTCAAAAGCAGCCGATTAACAAAAGACGTTCCACAAGACGCGAAAGCGCGGAGGACACGGTCGCAAAATCTATAGTTGCCCGCACGGCTTCTCAAAAAGCCGACGCTTCAAAAGAAAACAAGGAGGTTAAGTAATGTTTGCCATATACAAAAAAGAAATGCGTTCCTATTTTATAAATCCCATAGGCTACGTATATTTGGGCATTTTCCTTGCCATATCGGCTTTCGTTTGCTGTTTTACCACTCTTAAAGCCAACAGCTACAGTACCTCCACTTATTTCACTTTCCTGATATTCGCTCTGGCGATTCTTATCCCCCTGCTTACCATGCGTTCTTTTGCGGAAGAAAAGAAGATGAGAACCGAGCAGATGTTGCTTACCGCCCCCGTAACCATAACGGGTATGGTAATGGGCAAATATCTGGCGGCGTTTACTATGTTCCTCTCTACCGTGTTGCTTTCCTGCGCCAACTTCATTCCGCTCTACATAATTGCGGGTGAAGAACGTGCGGTTGTTGCGGATACAGCCGCCCCCACAATAGGTCCCGAAACCGCAAAAATAATCGGAAGCCTTATAGGTATCATTCTTCTGGGCGCGGCGTTCATCGCCATAGGAATTTTTATTTCTTCGCTTACCGAAAGCCAGCTTTCGGCTGCGGTCATTACCATCGGCGTCATCCTCCTTATGCTCATACTCAGCCTTATCAACGGAATAGGCAGCGACGAGGCAGGCACAAGACTTATCAGCAATTTCGTTGTCCGTCAGGTCATCGACTGGATATCGGTGCTCAGCAGATTTGAAAAATTCGGATACGGTATATTCGACTTTTCAGCCCTGATATATTACGTCTCTATCTCGTTCGTTTGTATCTTCCTTACGGTACGCGTTTACGAAAAACGCCGTTGGGGCTGATAATGAATCTTAGTGAAAGGAGCAGATAAGAGCTTGAAAAACCGCAGTTTTTTTAACAGCCGCAGCTTTAAATACGGAAGTATGTCGGTGCTTATCACAGCACTGGTCATTGCGGCAATTATTGTATTCAACGTAATTTTCTCGGCTTTGGGTGCCAAATACGGCTGGTATATGGACCTGACAAGAGAACAGATATACACGCTTTCCGACACCTGTGTCGAGCTGCTTGACGAAACCTTTGAAAAGGTTGATGCGGAGCGTGAGGAACCCGTAAAGGTAAAGATAAAGTTCTGCGACCTTGAGGACAATCTTATGGCAAACACCACACAGAGATACGTCCTTATGACCGCCAAAGAGCTGGCACAGGAATTTCCCGACAAGGTTGAAATAGAATACGTCAACATCTGGGAAAACCCCACGGCGGTAGAGCCCTACAAGACCTCCGCCGTATCAAAAATATTCTCCAGCAACATAATAATTGAAAGCGGCAGCGAATACAGAGTTTATTCGATTGATAAATTCTACCTCACCAACGCAAACTCCACAACCCCCTGGGCTTACTTCGGAGAAAAGCGTTTTGCCTCGGCAATTCTCGCCGTAACTCAGGCAGAGGCTCCGATTGCCGCGGTGCTTTCGGGTCACAGAGAGAACTTCGCCAATTCGTCGCTTATAGAGGTGCTTGACCTGGCAGGATACAAGGTTATCGAGGTCAAGGACCTTGTAAACGAAGAGCTTCCCGAAAACTGTCGGCTTATCGTCTGCTACAACCCCACGTCCGACTTTATGGATGCGGGCAGTATCGCTGATGAAAAGAACTCCGAAATCAAGGTGCTTGAAAGTTTCCTTGCCGACAACAACCACTCGTTTATGGTGTTTATGAACCCGTCCTCGCCCAGGCTTCCCGTTCTTGAGGGATATCTTGAGCTTTGGGGTGTTTCCTTTATGAGAAAGCAGGTTGACAAGAACCTTTACCACTCCTACACCGTCAAGGATTCCTCAAACGCACTTACAGGCGACGGGCTCACCTTCATCTCCGAGTACGAAACCCTTGGTCTCGGTGCTTCAATAACAAAGGACCTTCGCTCCACCTCGGTGCCCAGAAAGGTAATCTTCAAGAACGCTATGCCCATAGAGATTGCCCCCGAATATGACATTCGCTACGCTGAGGAAAACGGGATTTCCCTTAAATACGGCTTCAAGGCAATCGGAAGCGGTGCCGAAAGAGAGATTTATCACATCTTCAAGGGCTCTCAAAAGGCTGTCGGTATGTTGAACGGAACAGAGGCTCTCAAATCCACGGCGACAGAAAAGCTTGGTCTTATGACAATTTCCCGCCAGTCAAGGCTGGTCCAGGAGGACAACATAGGCTTCTCACACGCCGACCTATCCTCCTACGTTATAGCTTGCGGATCCACAGATTTCGTTTCCGAGGCTATCCTCAATTCGGCAACCTACGGAAACAGCGAATTCCTGCTCAATCTTTTCTATGAGACAGGAAAGGAAAACATCCCCGCTTCGCTTCCCATTACTCCCTTCTCCGACACCACCATAGACACTCTTACGGTTGACCGTGCAAACGCTTATACGCTTATGCTTACGGCAATTCCCGCCGTAATCGTCTTCGGTCTGGGAATCTTCGTAATAGTCAGGAGAAAGCACTCATGAGTACAAAGAAGAAAACACTTGCGGGCAAGCAGCAAAAGGCAGTAATTCTTATTGCGGTGCTGATTGCAGTTCTTGCACTTGTTATGTTGCTCGTCAACTACCTTGTGTCTATCGACACCTTTAAGGACATTGACGGCACTGTATACAAGATAAAACGCAACGGCGACAGCTTTGCAATGTACGATGAGGACGGAAAGCCGCTTGACACCGTCACCGAGTTCAACAAAACCTTCTACGTCACAAAGCGTGACACGCTGGTAATGATTGCGGACGACGGCTCGGCACACATCTATTCCCCCGTTGACACAAGCGACGGCGAAAATCTGTCGGAATACGGTGCGGTAAGAATGTACAACTATATCAAGTCCACCGATGATGTGCAAAGCATACAAATCACCAATCACGCCGACGACAAATCCTTTACCTTTGAGCGTGACGACTATGACGGCAACATTAAAATCAGGGGCTATGAAAACACAGCTTACAGCAGTGAACTTTTCGCGCAGCTCTCCCACGCTTGCCGTTCTCCATATTATATCAGAAAGCTCACTCCCGATATTGTGGAAAAATACGGATACGAGGAGTACGGTCTTGACAATCCCCGTTACACCGTTCGCATAACTACCACGAAAGGTGTTGCCCACACTCTTGCAATCGGAAAAGAAACCGTTATGGGTAACGGTTATTACGTCAGACTGCTTGACAAAAACAGCAACGGCGAATACGAGAGAAAATCGGTTTACGTTATGGCGGCCTTCCAGGACCAGGCAAGCGGTATGATGCTTGCGGAATGCTTCACGTTACCTATAGAAACCTACGTAACCCCGGTTCTCAACTACAATCTGACCACTTCAAACTACGTTTTCGTAAACGATTTCAAGGTTACCGATTTCACCTACTACGAGGACGGCACCCAGAACGCAAAGCTTCTCACCTCCCTCTCATACTGGGATCTGGAGGAAAGACGCAACACAGAATTTCTCACTCAGTCCTATTACGTAACCGACGACGAGCTTGACGCTTACGCTCCGGCTTCCGACGCGGTTTACAAGGTTATGGGCGGATTTATTGAAATGGACTTCGTGGGCGTAAAGAAATTGGGAGCTACTGCGGCGGTGCGTGCGCAGTACGGATTGGACAAGCCGAAAACCGAGATATCCTACAAGTGTCAACGAACGGTAAACCAAACCACCTATTATTTCAAGCACTATATTTCCTTCAGCGAGCCCACAGAGAACAACACTCATTACGCAGTTGCCGACGTCTACGTGGCAAACAGCCCCGACGGAAATTATGAAAAGCTGAACAATTTTGATTTTGTGGTTGAAATTGACCGCTCCTGGCTTGACTATCTGACCTGGGACAGACTTGACTGGACCGAGCGCGACTATTTCCAGATAGATATCGGCATTATAGACTATCTTGAATTTGAACTTCCCGACGGTTCATTCTACCGCTTTGAGCTTGATATGCTTGACGAAAACACCATTGCGGGAGCATACGCCATAAAAGAGGGTATACGTCACAAAATCTCCACAAAGAACTTCCAGACGCTTTATCTCAACCTCATCTACAGCAAGCTGTTCGGTTCGGTTGAACTCAGCGAGGAAGAAGAGGCAGAGATTGTAAACGACCCCGACCGTTTCCGTCTTACCTGGAGCTTCGGAACCGACACGGGATACAGCCGCACACACAGCTATTATCTGTATCAAAGCAATAAGGACTATATAACCGTTGACGGTGACGGAGGCTTCTACGTAATTTCTTCGGCAATAGAAAAGCTTGCCAAAGACGTGGTAGACGTTTACAACGACGTCAAGATAACCGCCGACACCCAATACACCAAAATAGATGAATAATCAGGTAATTATTTGTGCTATTGCAGCAAAACAGAAAAACCTCGGTATTTAACCGAGGTTTTTCTGTTTTTGGTAAAAGATATTGATTTAATGAACCGTCAGTTTATTAAACCGACAGCGGTTCGCGTGTGTCGGAAGTATTTGTTTCTTCTTCGGATTTTCCCGTCTCCATATTCGCCAGCATAAGCTTTATTCGGTTATGCTGATTAACGGGCGAAGTACTGGGGTCATAGTCTATTGCGGCAATATTTGCCTCGGGGTGAAGCTGTTTTATTTTATGTATAACTCCGCGTCCCGCTATGTGGTTGGGCAAGCACCCGAAAGGCTGAACGCAGACTATGTTGTTCACTCCGTCGTCGATAAGCTCCAGCATCTCGGCTGTCAAAAGCCAGCCCTCTCCCATTTTCATTCCGATGCCTATATATCCGTCTATAAGGCTTCGGGTATGGTCAAAGTCACAAAAGCCTCTGAAAACACCCGTGCTTGTCAACGCCTCGTCGATATGGTGCTGCTTTTTAATCAGGTACTTATACGCCATAGAAAAGGCAATCTTTTTAAGCTTGTCCCTATGATAAAGCTCATAATCGGCAATCGAATTGTAAACGCAGTACATCGCAAAATCCACCAGCCCCGCAAAAACCGGCTCGCAGTTTTCTTCAACCAGAAAATCCTCAAGGTGGTTATTGCCGAGGGGTGAAAACTTAACGTATATCTCGCCCACTATTCCCACACGTGTTTTGGGAACACGGACACACTCAAGTGCGGTGAAATCGTTTACTATATTGTAAAATTCTTTTCTTACCTTCTTGTAATTGTAGCCCTTTTCATTTACAAGCTTATCGGCAAGCTTTGCCGTCCAGCTGTCGGCAAGCTCGTCCGCGGAGCCTTTTACCACCTCATAAGGACGGCTTTGGTTAACAAGACGCATCATAAGGTCGCCCAAAAGAACTGCATACACCAGTTTTCTCAGGAGCGAGAAGGTAATCTTAAACCCGGGATTGCTTTCAAGTCCGCTGAAGTTAAGAGAAATTATCGGTATATACGGATAACCTGCTCTCGCAAGAGCTTTACGCAAAAGTGCTATGTAGTTTGACGCACGGCAGCCTCCGCCCGTCTGCGTAAGCATCAACGCCACGTTTCTCGGGTCGTATTTTCCGCTTTTTATGGCGTCTATAAACTGTCCGATTACAAGCTGTGCGGGATAACAGGAGTCGTTATGAACGTATTTCAATCCGTTCTCCGTAACGCCTGCTCCGCAATTCTGCAAAAGCTCCACCTTATAGCCGTAATTACGCATTATTGCCGCAATAAGCTTAAAATGTCTGGGAAGCATATCGGGAATAAGTATGGTATGAGTTTTTCTCATCTCTTCCGTGAAAAGAACTCTTTCTACGTTTTCGCTCATACTCTTCCCCCTTTCTTGTTACCGCCCAGTGCGGACAACAGACTGCGAAGGCGTATCTTTACCGCACCAAGATTTGTAATTTCATCTATTTTAAGCTGGGTATAGTGCTTTCCCTTCCCCTCAAGAATAGCCCTGAGCTCGTCGGTGGTTATGGCATCTATACCGCAACCGAAGGAAACGAGCTGAACCAGTTCAAGGTCGTCGTTTTCGGTGACGGCGTTAGCCGCCTTAAAGAGCCTTGAATGGTAGGTCCACTGGTTGAGGATATTGACCTCGGGCAAGCCGCCCAGATGCTCAATACCGTCCTCGCTGACAACCGCACAGCCAAGAGACGTAACCAGGGTATCTATTCCGTGATTGATTTCGGGGTCAACGTGGTATGGTCTGCCCGCAAGCACTATTATGCGTTCTCCCCGTTCTCGGGAGTCGGAAATTATCTTTTCGCACTCTGTACGGACAGCCAGGCGGTATTCGGCGTATTTCTTCTCGCCATCGGCTATTGCCTTTTGGATTTTTGAGGTGCTGAATTTATAGCCCTGTCCGTCAAAAAATTTCTTCAGTCCGAAAAGGACACGTTTGCTGTCGCTCAAATCCAAGTACGGAAACCAGAATCTTACGGACTTCAAGCTATTCATACTCGAATTAAGCACCTCTGAATAATAAGCCACAACGGGGCAGTGATAGCTGTTGGCAGTGCCCTCTTCCTTGAAGTTATATGAACAACAAGGATAGAAAACGGTTTTGGCACCGTCGGCAATCAGATTCTCGACGTGACCGTGCATAAGCTTAGCGGGATAGCAAACGGTATCCGAGGTCACGGAAAACTGTCCGTTATAAAAGGTCTGCTTTGTTGACAGCTTTGAAAATCTCACCGAAAAGCCCAGCGACTTCAAAAGTCCGTCCCAATAGGGTGCCGCGTCGTACATTTCAAGTCCGAGAGGAATTGAAATTTTCTCACCCTCACCGCCGCCCAGAGAGGTAAGATATTGGCGTTTGAATTCATAAATATTTCCACGGCTTACGCTGTCAGCTCTGCCCGTCATCTTTTCGCAACGATTGCCCGATACGTACTTCTTTCCGTCTGAGAAGGTATTCACTGTCAGCGAGCAGGCGTTCTGACAGCCCTTACAGGTCATAGAACGCGACGAATGGGTAAAGCCCACCAATTCCTCGGCACCAAGCATACCCGACTTTGAAAGGCGTTCTTCCTTGGCGTAGAGTGCCGCACCGAAGGCTCCCATAAGCCCTGCTATTGCGGGTCTTATAACGTATCTGCCTATCTCTCTTTCAAAGCAACGCAAAACCGAATCGTTATAGAAAGTACCGCCCTGAACTACTATGCACTTACCCAAGTCAGAGGGTGAATTTACACGAATGACCTTATACAAGGCGTTTTTTACCACGCTGAGACAGAGGCCCGCGGAAATATCCTCTACTGCCGCACCGTCTCTCTGTGCCTGCTTCACAGCCGAATTCATAAACACCGTACAACGGCTTCCAAGCTCTGCGGGAGCTTTTGCAAACAGTCCTCGTTTTGCAAACTCCTCAGCCGAAAGTCCGAGAGCGTTTGCGAAGGTTTCGAGGAAAGAACCGCAGCCAGATGAGCACGCCTCGTTAAGCATTACCGAGTCGATAGCTCCGTTAGGTATCTTAAAGCATTTTATATCCTGACCGCCTATGTCTATAATGAAATCAACGTCCTTATTAAAGAACTGTGCCGCTTTAAGATGAGCCATAGTTTCAACCAGACCGCCGTCAAGGTGAAATGCGTTTTTGACAAGCTCCTCACCGTATCCGGTGGATGCGCTTCCGCAGATTGTGATTCTGTCCCCCGAAAGCTCGTAAATTTTTTCAAGCTGAGTTTTTACCACGTCTACGGGATTGCCGCGGTTGGCTCCGTAATACTCAAATAAAATGCTGTCGTCCTCGGCAAGAAGCACCATTTTCGTTGTGGTGCTTCCGCAGTCGATACCCAAAAAGGCACGTCCGGTGTACTTGTTTATATCTCTGTATTCCGCACTCGCCTTTTTGTGGCGTGTAACAAACTCGTCATATTCCTCACGGCTTTCAAAAAGAGGTGCCGAATGTACAAATTTTTTATTATCGTCTATAGCAGATTTAAAAAGTGTCAAAAGTTCTCCAAAGGAATAGCTCCTGTTTTCTCCGTCGGAATAAATTGCCGCTCCGAGGGCAACCGAAATGCTGTCATACTCGGGAGAAACAGCCTCGCTGTCCGAAAGTCCCAGCATATCGGCAAAGCTTTTTCTAAGCCCCGCACAGAAATGCAGAGGTCCGCCGAGGAACACCACGGGAGCCTTTATGGGGGTTCCGCCCGCAAGTCCTCCGACAGTCTGATTAACCACCGCACGGTAAACGCTGGCGGCGATATTTTCCTTTGAAACGCCCTGATTGATAAGCGACTGTATGTCGGATTTCGCAAAAACTCCGCAACGCGAGGCGATGGGGTATATCTGCGTAGCCTCAAGGCTCATTCGGTCAAACTCGTCGTTATCCACGTGAAGCAAGGAGGACATCTGGTCTATAAACGCACCTGTACCGCCCGCACAGGTACCGTTCATTCTGGCATCGGTACCGTGTTCCAAAAAGATAATCTTGGCATCCTCTCCTCCAAGCTCAATCACCGTCTTGGCGTCGGGGGCTTCTTTTTTTACAACGATAGCCGTTGCGTGGACCTCCTGTATAAACGCCACGTCCAGCTCTTCGGCAATACCCATTCCGCCGGAGCCCGAAAGTGCCACTTTTACAGAGCCGTCTCCGATAAGGCTGTCCAGCCTGCTCATCATTTCACAAATTTTTCTTCTTGGGTCGGCTCCGTGGCGTTCGTAGGACGAATATATGATTTTTCCATCCTCCAACAACACCAATTTTGCGGTTGTGGAGCCTATGTCTATGCCCAAACAATAAATTTTTTCTTTCACTTTTTTTCCTCTGCTGAAAATTTTATCACAATATTTATTTTTATTATACTACTTTTCTTGAAATATTTCAAGAAATAACAATCCGAATTTTCAAAAATGTCACACTTGAATAATATTTTTCAAGAATTAACAAAAGGGTGTTGAATTTTTTGGAAAAGGGTGGTACAATATATTGTAAGAAAAAAAAGAAAGGATTTTATAAAAATGACAAAGATTGATATATTCTCAGGATTTCTCGGTGCGGGAAAAACCACACTCATAAAGAAGCTGCTTAAAGAGGCTTACACCTCGGAAAAGGTGGTTCTTATCGAAAACGAGTTTGGTGAGATAGGAATAGACGGCGGCTTTCTCAAAGACGCAGGCGTTGAAATTACCGAAATGAACAGCGGTTGTATTTGCTGCAGCCTGGTAGGTGACTTCGGCGAGGCGCTTCGGAAGGTTATAGCCGACTTTGCCCCCGACAGAATACTTATTGAGCCTTCGGGAGTCGGCAAGCTTTCCGACGTTGTTAAAGCGGTGGAGGGAGTTTGCACCGACGGCATCGTTCTTAACGGCAAGGTGACTGTTGCCGATGCCTCAAAATGCAAGGTTTATATGAAAAACTTCGGCGAGTTTTACAACAATCAGATTGAAAACGCAGATACGATAATTCTCAGCCGTACCTCCGCAATAAGCGATGAAAAGCTGGCTACAGCACTGTCGTTGCTCCGCGAAAAGAACGCAAACGCAACTATTATAACCACCCCCTGGGAACAGCTTGACGGAAAAACTATTCTCAATTCAATAGAGAACACGCACACACTCGAGGACGAGCTTCATAAGCTTGAGGACGAGGCACACCACGAGCATCATCACCACCACGACGATGAGTGCCACTGCCACGATCATGAGCATCATCATCACGACCACGACGATGAGTGCCACTGCCACGATCACGAGCATCACCACCACGATGAGGAGTGCCACTGCCACGATCACGAGCATCACCACGATCACGACGATGAG
>JAFTLM010000304.1 GCA_017455945.1 Clostridia bacterium
CCTTGTCCTTGTGGAAATTATGGTTCTAAAAAGCAAGAGTGTCGTTTTACTCCAGCACAAATACATAAATATCTATCAAAACTTTCAGGTCCAATCATGGACAGAATAGACCTTCATATAGAAGTTGATAGTGTGACTTATGATGACCTTAATTCAGAAATTCAAGAAGAGACTTCAGGCAAGCAAGTAATTGCATTTGGCAAAAATCACATCGAAGCAATCGGGCAAGTTGTGTTCTGACATAACTTGCCCTTATTGTTTACTCCACCCAGGGAGGTTACGATAATGGAAGAAAAAATAATAAAAAACAGCCGTGCGGTGCTTGTTACTCTATGCACCGACAACGCAAAGCAAAAAGAAGTTGAAACCAGTCTTGACGAGCTTGAGCGACTTCTTGACACAGCGGGCGGCGAGGCTGTGGCAAGACTTATACAGAACAAAGACGCACCCGACGTTCGCACGGTTATAGGAAGCGGAAAGGTCGAGGAGCTTAAGCAGCTTTGCGAGGTCAATGATATCAAACTGGTCATTTTTGATATTGACCTGTCCCCATCACAAATAAGGAATCTTGAAAACGAGCTTGGAGACGTAAGTGTAATCGACCGTTCTATGCTTATTCTCGACATTTTCGCTCTTCACGCGACAACGGGTGAAGGAAAGCTTCAAGTTGAGCTGGCACAGCTGAAATACACTGCCCCCAGACTCATAGGTAAAGGTAGTGAAATGTCACGTCTCGGCGGTGGAATCGGAACCAGAGGTCCCGGTGAGTCGAAGCTCGAAAGCGACCGCCGTCACCTTCAGCGCCGCATCACGGCACTTGAAAACGAGCTGGAGATACTGGACAAAAACCGACGTACTATGCGTGCATCACGAGACAAAAGCGGAATAACCAAGGTTGCGATAGTGGGCTACACCAACGCGGGAAAATCTACACTTTTGAACAGATTGACCGATGCGGGAATACTGGCTGAGGACAAGCTTTTTGCAACACTTGACCCCACTACAAGAAAATTTGAGCTTCCCGGAGGCGAAAGCGTTTTGCTGACAGACACGGTAGGCTTTATCAGAAACCTGCCCCACCACCTGGTCAAGGCATTTAAATCCACGCTTGACGAAGCGGTATATGCCGATATTCTTATGATATTGGTCGACGCATCGGACGAGGAGTTCCCTTCTCAGCTTGACGTGACACAAAAGCTGCTCAGCGAGCTTGGTGCCGCCGAAAAGCCGACGATTTACGTTTTCAACAAGTGCGACAGAGGGATTATAGCCCCGGTTTCATCGGTAATAAACACAGACAGTGAAAAATACGTTTGCATTTCCGCACAAAATGGCGACGGTGTGGACAAGCTTGCCGAAATTTTGGAAAATGTTGTTCACGAAGGAACCACAAAGGCAACATTTTTTATACCAAACAGCGAACAAGGTGCTTTAAGCAAGCTATATTCCGATGCCGCCATAGAAAGCATAGATTACGGTGCGGACGGAGTTACGGTAGTTGCCACGGTAGATGCCAAAATACGCGGTATGCTACGCAAATACGACACAGATCCGCCTAAAAAAAGCGACGAGGAATAGACTATGGCAGACAACTGTTACGTTACTATAAAACACGAAGCCAGCGCTGAATTTGAAGAAAAGCGTTCAATATTTATCGGCTACGCAAACCCCGTAAAAAGTGAAGAAGAGGCGGCAGAATTTATCAAAAAAATAAAGAACAAGCACAAAGACGCCACTCACAACGTTTTCGGATACACTATGAAAAAAGGTGTTATTGCACGTTATTCCGACGACGGAGAACCGCAAGGCACCGCAGGAATGCCCGTCTTGGACGTTATCCGCAAGTCGGGGGTTGACGACGCCTGTGTTGTTGTGACACGATATTTCGGCGGTACGCTCCTTGGTGCGGGGGGGCTTGTACGCGCGTATTCGCAGGCAGCAAAGATAGCGCTTGAGGCGGCAGAGATAGTCACGTTTGAACCATACACAGAGCTCTCTGTCCCCTGCTCTTACTCCGATTATCAAAAAATATCCGCCGAGCTTCCCAAATACGGAGCTATAATAGACGACACCGAATTTTCAGACAATGTTATGCTTAAAATTGCTGTAAAAAGTAATATCGTTTTACAAATTTCTGCAAAAATAAGTGAAATAAGTGCGGGTAAGTCAGCACCGAATATTATCGGAGAGAGATTTGACTGCTTATAAGAAAAAGGCTTCTTTAAAGCCTTTTTCTATTTTAGTTCTTTTCTTTTACTCACCGCACAACATATTAAAAATCAATATTGTTAAAACAAATATCAATATAGTGGTTGCAAAATTCCAAATTATATTGTAAAATAATTATACTGCAAATAGCAAAAACATCTATACGGAGGAACACATGAAATACGACGTTATCGGTTTTGCAAGAAACGAGCTTGACAAATATCTCGGAAAACTGGGTGTTACTGCTGACATTGAGCTTGAAGTAAATCCCACGCTCTGCAACATAGAAACACCGCTCTATGATGATGCCATTGAAATCCGTGTAAAGAGCAAAAAGGGATACATCTGCGGTTATAACGAGCGCAGTGTACTCATAGGCGTTTACCGATTGCTTGAGGAATGGGGCATCCGCTGGGTGCGCCCCGGCAAGAACGGAACCTATTATCCGGAAAGCTGTGACTGTCACGACGTTGAGATTTGCGAAGCGGCTTCAAAGCGTCACCGCACAATGTGCATAGAGGGTGCGGTCAGCCTTGAAAATGTGCTTGATATGGTAGAGTGGCTTCCCAAAGCGGGCTTCAACGGCTATTTTATTCAGTTTGATAATGCCTTTATATTCTTTGAAAGATGGTATTCACACGCCAAAAATCCTTTTCGTGATGCTGAACCCTTCGACGCTGAAAAGTCGAGAGAATATGTAAAGATCATTTCCGATGAGGTCAAGAAACGCGGACTTATGCTTCACAGAATGGGACATTGCTGGACCTGCAATCCCTTTGGCGTCATTTGCAACGGCTGGGACGAGGTTGCCCCCGAGGATATTCCCGACTCATACATAGAGATATGCGCTCTGGTTGGAGGCAAGCGCGGCGTATGGAAAAACAAGCCTCTTACCACACAGCTTTGTTACTCCAAGCCCAATGTCCGCGAGACGATTGCGGACGCGGTGGTAGATTACGTAAAATCCAATCCCGAAACAGACGTTATCCACTTCTGGCTGGGTGACTACTTCAACAACTACTGCGAGTGCGACGAGTGCGCAAAGAACACGGTATCCGACCACTACGTAACAATGGTAAACGAGATAACCGCGAAAATGGAGGCTGAGGGACTTGATACCACTGTCATTTTCGATTGTGGATACAATACGGCTTTGCCGCCTATAAAAGAAAAGCTTACGCATCCCCAAAAGACTATGCTTATGTTTGCGCCTATTTCGCGCACCTTTTCCAAGTCATTCCCCGACAGTTTCAAGCTTACAGAGGCTACTAAATTCGCGCACAACGCATTTACAAATCCGCGCTCGGTGGACGAAAATCTTTCTTATCTCTATGCGTGGGAACAGTATTACAACGGTGACACTGTTGATTTTGACTATCACCTTATGTGGGATCACATTCTCGATGCAGGTGGTGAAGGTATTGCAAAAGTCATTTACGACGATATCCGCAACTTTGAAAGTCTTGGAATGAACGGCTTTATAAGCTGTCAGCTTCAACGCAACTCCTTCCCCACTTCGATTGCTATGACGGTTATGGGTAAGACACTTTGGAACAATAACACCGATTTTGACACAGTCAAAAAGGAGCTTTACACAGCTTGCTTTGGCGAGGATATGGCAGACGAGATGTGTGCGTATTTCGCAACTCTTTCACGCGGTTTCGATATTGGGCGTATAAGAGCACAAAAGCCTTACGACAAGGATATTTTCAAAGCTGACGTACAAAACGCTCTCAAGGCGATGAAAGATATGATGCCGATTGCAGAGGCTCATTTGAGTGAGGCTGACCCATGCAGACAGGAATGCTGGAAGTTTGTCGCGCTCAACATTGAACTCTACTCTATAATCGGAGAAGCAATTCTCGTAAGACTTGACGGTGACATAGAACGAAGCAAAGAAATGGTCAAATCGGCGGCGCAGATTGCATTTGAAAAGGAAGACGAGCTTCAATGTGCCCTTGATTGCTCCTTCTTTGAAGGCATGACAAGAACAAGAATCACACCCGAAAAGGCAATTGCGTTTAAGGACGTGTAATAAAAAGATAGCGGGAAAACATCTTCTCATAAAGTGATACCCCTACAGATTTTCAAAGTCTGTAGGGGTATTTTTATTCTAAAGTTTGTCTATAAAAGGCAAGCATACATCAAAGATTTTTTCTGCAAACCGCACATCCTTCGATCTGATTACAGATATCAAATCCATTCTTTTTATACATAGACAATGGTCCATGATAGGCATGGTATTTATTGTTTTCAAACGGATACGCTTCCACAAGTGCATAGCCGTCAGTTTTAGCATCTCGGCATACGTACTCAAGCAATGCCGTCGCAATACCGTTTCCTCTATATTTGGGAGATACTGAAAAGCAAACAATTGATTTGATTTTTTCACCGTTATCAGGGACTTGCTTTGCAAAATTAAAATTGACATTATCATATGCTCTTTTATCATTTGC
>JAFTLM010000305.1 GCA_017455945.1 Clostridia bacterium
AGCGATAGTAAAGGTGGATTTCGCACTCTCGGGCATACCCAAAAACCACTCTGTGATATACATTCCGTGTGCTCCAAGGTCTATCATCGCACCGCCGCCGCACTGCTTTTTGTTGTAAAAACGTGGCGGCAGGAAGGTCATACTTCCGTTGTGGCAGTTGCGGAAACGAAGATAATTAATCTTGCCAAGCTCTCCGCTGTCTACTATTTCCTTGGCTTTGCGGAGGGTTCCAAGCCTTTTTTGTACAAATGAAATGACAAATTTTACGCCGTTTTCCTCAACCGCATTTTTTACTGCAAGGCATTCTTCGGTGGTCAGGGCAAGCACCTTTTCGGTAAATATGTCCTTTTTAGCGTTGGCAATTTTTATCATATGCTCGGGGTGGAGGTCAGAGGAAGACGCTACCGCTACACTGTCAGCGTCACTGTTAAGAAGCTCGTCCAGAGTCTCAATTTCGGGTAAACCGAATTGTTCCGCCAGCGAGTGGCGAAGCTCGGCATTTTCGTCATATACTCCGACTATTTCTACCTTCTCCTCAAGCGCAATTTTAACAAAATCTTTGGCGTGAACGTGCCACGCACCGCAAATAGCAAGTTTCATAAAGTTATACCGCCTTTATCAGTCGAAGTAAACAGCCTTTCCTGTCTTGGAGGACTCGTAGATTGCCTCAAGAATTTCAGAGACAACAAGTGCCTGTTCGGGCTTAACCACGGGATCGGTGTCGTCGATGATACACTTGATCCAGTTAGCCGCCTCAACGTCGGCAGCGGAAGCCTTGCTTCCCGAGTAGAAGGCAACTCCGCCCGCGGATGTGTCTACCTTTGTGTTTACGGGTCTGTCAAGCTCAACCTTGTTTATCTTAAGCTCACTTCCGAGAATCGAAAGTCCCGCCTTTGTACCGCAAAGACGGCAGCTTCCGGCGTCGGGTGCTGTGTCTATATTAAGCGCCCAGCTTGTCTCAAGCATAATTGTCGCGCCGTTCTTCATTCTGATAAACGCACAAGCCGCCTCTTCAAGAGTGTTGTCGCTTACACCATTGTCACCCCAGATGTTGCCCGCCTCGGGATGCTCTATCTTCTTGTGAGTCTTACCTATAACCACCTCGGGTTCGTAGTTGTTCATAAGATAAAGGGTCATATCAAGGGAGTGAGTTGCAATGTCGATAACGGGACCGCCGCCCTGCTCCTCTTCGTTGAGGAATACGCCCCAGTTGGGAGTTCCGCGGCGACGGAGAGCGTAGCTGTTGGCGTAGTAGATTTCGCCCATCGCACCCGATTCAACGTACTTCTTTGCGTATACGGTCTCGGCTTTCTGACGGTTCTGATAGCCTATTGTCAATTTTTTGCCCGTAGCTTTTGCCGCCTCAACCATTTTGCGAGCCTCAGCCGCAGTTTTTGCCATAGGCTTTTCGCACATAACGTGCTTGCCGGCGTAAAGAGCATCTATTGTAATGAAGGAATGTTCCTTGTTGGGGGTAAGAACGTGAACCACTTCAATGTTCTCATCTTTAAGGAGCTCCTTGTAGTCGGTGTAAACCTTTGCACCCTCAACACCGAATTTTTCGGCAGCCTTTACAGCCTTTTCTTCGATGATGTCGCAAAAAGCGACCATTCTTACGTTGGGAATTTTTGCGAGAGAGGGCATATGTTTGCCGTTGGCGATACCGCCGCAACCGATAATACCTATGTTTACAATTCTTTCCATAATTTTTTCCTCCGAAAAAATATTTTTATTTTGTGATTTTATTGTAGCATTTTTCCTTGCTTTATGCTATAATATATTTGTCTAAAAATATCAATAATTTGTCACGAGGTAATATGGAAAGCTATAGAGTAGAAAAAGAAAACGAAAGATTCCGACTCAGGGATATGGAATTTATCCCTTTTCCCGTTGCTCCTTTTGCCGTCGGAACTCACTCTCATATACACGAGGCGATAGAGCTTTTGTATATAACCGAGGGCGATTTCCGAATTACTTGCGATAACGCAACCGTACACGCCGAGGCGGGCGACGTGGTGCTTTTTCGCTCCAACAGCATACACAGAACGGTGGCGGGTGAAAAGGAAAAGAATTTTTATTGGGTGTTGAAAATATCGCCAAGATTAATTGTCAATTTTTTGCCAAAAAATAAAACGACAGACTGGCTTTTGTATCTTTCGGTCAACTACGACGATAAATTTCATTGGAAGGCATCGGAGATTTTTGGGAGTAATATATTAAAAGGCTTTGAGAGCCTGGCAAGGGAGTATCTCAATCCCGATGAAAATTCCGAATTTGCTATGAGGATTGCCGCGGCAGAGGTGGTTTTGGGAGTTCTCAGGGGCGGTGTCGGAAAACGCGAGGGCAACTCGGAGCTTGCCGAGCTTATGTACAAAGCCGTAGTTTATATCAACGATAAGTATGCCGAATTGATAAGCGCCGAGACGGTAAGCGAATATCTGGGGTTAAGCTACAGCTATTTTTCCAGAAGCTTCAAGAAAATAATCGGTTCAAGCTTCAGGTCGTATCTGAACAACGTAAGAATAAACCACGCAGAGCAGCTTATAATGAACACAACCAAATCGGTCAGCGAAATATCCGAGCTGTGCGGATTTGAAAACGTTTCTTATTTCATATCGGTGTACCGTTCCTTGAAAGGCGAACCGCCCCTTCGCTCAAAGCGGAAAAGAGAATAGTAGTACGAAAAGCCCCACGGACATTTACGACCGTGGGGCTGATTTTTATGCTTTTTTTGAAAGCTTTATTCCACCGTTACCGATTTTGCCAGATTTCTGGGTTTGTCTACGTTAAGCCCCTTGGCGTACGATACCGAGTAGGCGAAAAGCTGTAAGAGTGTAGCGGCAGGGAAAAGTTCAAACTGCTCGTCAACGTCGGGAATTTTAATCATCCCGTCGCAGGGAATTGCGAAGCTTTCCGAAAGCGACTCGGTGCAGAACACCAGAACCTTCGCTCCTCGAGCCTTTACCTCTCTGATTCCCGATATGGTTTTCTCGCAAATTTTGCTGTCTGTGATAACCGCGACCACGGGGGTTCCGTCTGTTATAAGCGAAATTGTGCCGTGCTTAAGCTCTCCGGCAGCATATGCTTCGCTGTGAATATAGGATATTTCTTTCAGCTTCAGCGATGCCTCTACCGCAATGGCGTTGTCGATTCCTCTGCCGATGAAAAACATATGCTCGGCAGTTACAAAGCCCTGTGCGCAGTTCAT
>JAFTLM010000306.1 GCA_017455945.1 Clostridia bacterium
ATTTTCGGAGAGGAAGAAATCTTTAAAATCACGGGCGTAATTCCACACAGTATGTACTCGATATCCAAGTTGCTTTGGATAAGAAACAACTATCCCGAGCTTTACGCACGTGCCGACAAGCTTTTGTTGGTTGGCGAATACGTAGGTTATTTGCTTTCGGGCAAGCGTATTATTGATTACTCGCTTGCATCGAGAACGGGAATATTTGACGTTGAAAGGCTTGAGTTTTCCGAGGAAATGTTAAACCGTCTTGACGTCTCTCCCTCACTCTTTTCAACGCCTATGCGTGCGGGAAGCATCGTAGGCAAAATAAAGCCCGAGCTTATGGAAGAACTTGGAATCAAGGGAGATCCGTGTCTGGTATTGGGCTCACACGACCAGGTTTGCACCGCGTTGGGGGCGGGACTTTTAAAAGAGGGTGATGCTGTCGACGGAATGGGAACGGTGGAATGCATCACCACGCTTTTCTCACAGAAAACCGACAATTACAAAATGGGACGTCAGGGATATCCTTGTGTTCCGTATGCCATAGAGGGACTTTACTGCACGTATATTCTTAACTATTCCTGCGGATCGACTGTAAACTGGTTCAAAAAAAATATTATGCACGGATACTGCAGCGGAGAAAAAAGCTTTTTCGATTATATTGAAAAAGCTATGCCGAACACGCCCACGGGAATAATTATGCTTCCGTATTTCGGCGGTGCCGCCACGCCGTATCAGGACATTGACGCCCGCGGTGCTTTTATAGGACTTACCACCGAAACCACGGATTCCGAACTGTACAAAGCCATTATGGAAGGCACATCTATGGAAATGCGGTTAAACGCAGAGACTGTAAAAGAATATTCGATAGAAATTTCGGAGCTTGTTGCCACGGGCGGAGGAGCCAACTCAAAGAAGTGGTTGCAGATTAAATCCGATATTCAGAATCTTCCCATAAAGATACTTCGCTCAAGCGAGGGCGGGCTTTGCGGCTGTGCAATGCTTTCGGCGGTTGCTTTGGGCGGTGCAAAAAATTTTGAAGAGGCAAAGGATATATTTGTAAAATACGCCGAGAGTTTTACACCTGACCACATATCACACGAAAATTATGAGTCGAGCTACTCTAAGTACAAAAAACTATACACAACTCTAAAGGAGATAAACTAAAATGAAATTTGCTTTATTTTTCGGAAACAGAGGATTTATGCCCGCAGAGCTTATTGCGGGTGCGAGAGCCGATATGATCAGGGCTGTTACGGATGCGGGACACGAATATCTCGTTATGGACGAGAACGCTACCCGTTACGGTGCGGTAGAGACAAGAGACGAGGGCAGACTTTACCACGATTGGCTTAAATCTCACGAGGGCGAGTACGACGGAGTTATCCTCTGTATGCCCATTTTTATCGACGAAAACGGTGCGGTAACGGCACTTCAGGACGCCGGTGTACCGATTCTTATGCAGGCATATCCCGACGAAATCGGCAAGATGGACTTCAAGCATCGCCGCGACGCTTACTGCGGAAAGTTCTCCGTTACAGACGTTTTCTACCAGTACAAGATTCCCTTCACCGTTATGAAACCTCACGTTGTTCACCCTCTCAGCGATGCGTTCAAACAGAATCTTTCGGATTTTGCCGCAATATGCAGAGTGGTTAAGGGCATGAAGCGTTTCAATCTCGGCTGCATCGGCGCGAGAACCACCGCATTCAAGACCGTTCGCTTCGACGAAGTTACTCTCCAGCGATACGGCATCAACGTAGAAAGCTTTGACCTTTCAGAGCTGGTTTACAAGGTTGGACAGAAGGCTGACGACGATCCCGCGGTTATCGCAAAGCTTGACAGACTTGTAAACTACACCGATTTTTCTCTCGTACCCGAAAAGAACAGACTTATGCTGGCAAAAATTTCCGTAGTAATAGACGATTACATAAACGAATATCATCTTGACGCGGTAACTCTTCGTTGCTGGAACGAGATGGAAACAATTCTCCGCGTTTGTCCTTGCGTTCTCATTTCAGAGCTTAATGACAGAGGAATCGTATGCTCTTGCGAGATAGACCTGACAAGTGCCATTACTATGAGAGCGATGGCTTTGGCTTCCGAAAAACCAACGGCTTGTCTTGACTGGAACAACAACTACGGAGATGACGAGAACAAGGTGATTCTATTCCATTGCGGTCCCGTAGCACAGACACTTATGGCAGGCAAGGGACAGGTTACGGAGCACAAGATGTTCGCCAAGGGCGACCCCGGAAGCGGTTGGGGCAGCAACGAGGGCAGAATTGCCGCCTTTGATATGACCTTCTCAAACGGATTTACCGAGGACGGCAAGCTTAAGGTTTACGCAAGCGAGGCAAAGTTCACGGGAGAGCCCATTGAAAAGGCATTCTTCGGTTGCGGCGGCGTTGCCGAGATTCCCAATCTCCAGGACAAGCTCCTCAAGCTTGCCAAGGGCGGTTTCAAGCACCACACAACCGTTGGAATGGGGCATATGAAGCATATACTTGAAGAGGCTTTCACCACCTATCTCGGTTACGAAGTAATTGATATTGACAAATAAGGAGAAATAAAAATGTTAGTTGGATTAAAAGAAATAACTGCAGAGGGTAAAAAAAGAGGTATTGCCATAGGCAACTTCAACACCCCCAACTTAGAGTGTCTGATTGCGGTGCTTGATGCCGCAGAGGAGCTTGACGTTCCGATAATAATTGCACACGCACAGTGCCACGAGGACGTTGCCCCCCTTGACAAAATAGGGCCTGTTATGGTAGAATTAGCTAAAAGAAGCAAGGTGAACGTATGCGTTCATCTTGACCACGGAGAAGATTTTGAATATTGCAAGAGAGCTATCGCTCTTGGCTTTACGTCCATAATGATAGACTTTTCCACCCTTCCCTATGAAGAGAATCTCAAAGGCACCGCTGAGGTAGTTGCATACGCTCACACACACGGAGTCGACGTTGAGTCGGAGCTTGGAAGTATGCCCGCACGCGAGGGCGGCGGTGAAAAGGCTGTAAACAAAGAGTCGCTTTACACCAATCCCGAGCTCGTTCCCGAATACGTTTCCAAAACCGGTGTTGATGCTCTTGCCATTGCCTTTGGAACCGCTCACGGAATATACAAGGAAAAGCCTGTTCTTAATATGGACATTATCACGGCGGTTACACAGAAAACCGACCTGCCTCTTGTTATGCACGGCGGAAGCGGTATTTCCCACGACGAATACAGAGAGGTTATAAAGCGAGGCATAAGAAAGATAAATTATTATTCTTATATGTCTTACGCAGGTTATGCTGCCGCCAAAGCCGCGGTTGCGTCAAAAGACGCGGATTTTTATCACAATCTTGCACTTAATGCCCAAAAGGCAATGAAAGAGAACGTGCTCACTACGCTCAAGGTCTTTTCCAATATAAACTAAGGAGATTTACAATGGACGGTAAAATTTCAAATTTGTCTCAGGTAGCAAGCATAAGAAGATACACCTTTACCGACGGAAAAGAAAAGGGACTTGAGGTTATCGACTGCGACAACGGCAAGATAAGATTTCTTCTTAACGTAACAAAGGCTCTTGACGTTATGCAGCTTTATCACGAAGGACAAAATATGTCTTTCATTTCAAAAAACGGTTTTACGGCGAGAGAGATTCCTTTCGGAAACCGCTTTGAGGGAGGAATGGTGTACACCTGCGGACTTGACAGTCTTGGCCGCAGAAACGGTTTTGAACTTCACGGCACTCACCACAACAATCCCGCCGTAGTTACTGTTGCCGAGTGTGATGAACGCGGCATAAGGATTGAGGCGGATATTGACTCGACCGAGCTTTTCGGTAAGTCTCTCACTCTGCACAGAAAGGTAACCGCCGAAATAGGAAGCGACACCGTAACCATTGAAGACACTCTTATAAACAAGAGCTTTTGCGCTCAGGATTACTGCATTCTCTACCACATCAATATAGGATACCCTATGCTTGACGAGGGAGCAAAAATAAAGGCGGATATTACCGATTATTATACCAGAACCGCTTGGGCGAAAGAAAAGGCAAGCGAGATGTTTGACGTTACCCCTCCCGTTCCCTGCGAGGACGAGACCTGCTATTTTCTTAATATGAAAAAGCCTGAAATTTCGCTTGTGAACCCCAAGCTTGGAAAGACCTTCACGGTGAGATATTCCAAAGACACTTTGCCTTCCTTTATCGAGTGGCACAGCATGGCAAGCGGAGATTACGCTCTCGGCTTTGAGCCTGCTTCCACAACCCTTGACGACCGCTTTACCTACGCCAAGGTGGGCGCCGGCGAAAAAATCTCTTTCAAAATTCAGCTTTCGGTAACAAAAAATTAAAAAAGAAAATGGCTGTCATTGACAGCCATTTTTACGTATCAGCAAGTAGCCTGATAATCGCTTGGGGTGATATTCATAAACTTTCTGAAGTTGCGGTTAAACGTACGCAGAGAATCAAAACCGCAGTCGTAAGCAATCTGGAGTATGGTTTCTCCGGAGTTATTTCTCAAACGGTAACAGGCTTCGTTTACCCGATATCGGTTGACGTAGTCGGTAAAGGATATTCCGATACACCCCTTAAAATATTTAGAAAGATAAACGTAGTGGTAGGACGTGTGTTCCGCAAGGTCTGTAAGCGAGCAGTCTTTGGCGTAGTTGGCTTCAACAAAAGCGAATATTTTTGAAAGGAGCTCGTCGCGGTCCTCTTCCCTTTTCTTATATTCGGCATTTTTATCAAATTCTCCGCAAAGAGAATACAGCAGACCTTTGGTTTGTATTATACTATGATCCCCACACAATTCTTTCATCGCTTCTATGTAAAAAGACTTCAGTTTGAACATATTATTCACGGGGATTTTTTCTTTAAAAACTGTACTGTAAGCCTTTACAAGCTTAGGAGAAAAGATACAAAGCAGATGACGGCTATGCTCGGACGTGGAAAACTCATGCACCTGATTTGGAAAGACCAACACGCAGTCTCCTTTTTTCAAAGAGTACGGTGTTTTATCCACTGTTACGATCATATTTCCATCCAATACTGTTATAAACTCAAAGCTGCTGTGAAGGTGGGCGGGAAAATTAAAATCCATTCCGCTTTCAACCTTTATTCCGTCCGCATCGAATGAATGCTGAGATTGATAAAACATACTTCTTCTCCTTTTTAAATCAGTGCCTTAATTATACACTATCACAGGAAAAATGTCAACAGATATTACACTAAAATTTGTCTATATTTTTTATATATTATGTCTTGAATTCACCTTAATTATTACGTATAATGTAATTATAAAAGCACACGGAGGTTAAGAAATGACTTTCACTCAAAGAGCAAAAGAACTTGTTGCACAAATGACGCTTGAGGAAAAAGCGTCGCAAATGAGATATGATTCTCCTGCCATAGAAAGGCTGGGAATCCCCGCATACAACTGGTGGAACGAGTGCCTTCACGGAGTAGCCCGAAGCGGTGCGGCAACAGTTTTTCCGCAGGCTATCGGCATGGCGGCAAGCTTTAACGTAGAGCTTATGCATAGGGTCGCCACCGCAATTTCAGACGAGGCGAGAGCCAAATATAACGAATACAAAAAATTCGGTTATACCGATATTTATCAGGGACTTACATATTGGTCACCCAACATAAACATTTTCAGAGACCCTCGCTGGGGGCGAGGACACGAGACATACGGTGAGGACCCTTACCTTACGGCACAAATGGGCGTTGCATTTATAAAGGGGCTTCAAGGCGAAGGAAAATACCGTAAGCTTGACGCGACGATAAAGCATTTGGCTGTCCACTCGGGCCCTGAAAAACTTCGTCACGAGTTTGACGTCGACGTGTCCGAAAAAGACCTTTACGAAACATATCTTTACGCCTTCAAATACTGTATCGACCACGCTGATCCATCTGCGGTCATGGGAGCTTACAACAGGCTTTACGGTGAACCCTGTTGCGGAAGCAAAAAGCTCCTTGGCGATATTCTTTATGGCGAATTCGGTTTTAAGGGATACGTTGTTTCGGACTGCAGTGCGGTTGAAGATTTCCACATGAACCACAAGGTTACAAGAAATATTGCCGAAAGCTGCGCTCTTGCCATAAATAATGGTTGTCAGCTTAACTGCGGTCGAGCTTATACCGCTGTTTTGCAAGCCGTTGAAATGGGGCTTATCACCGAGGAAAAGATTACCGAATCTGTTGAAAAGCTTATGGAAACTCGTATAAGACTGGGTATGTTTGACGACGACTGCGAGTATGACAATATTCCCTATGACGTTGTCGAGTGCGAGGCACACACTAATCTTAACAGAGAAATGGCGCACGAAAGCATAGTTCTTCTCAAAAACAACGGTATTCTTCCGCTCGACTCAAAAAAGATAAAAACCGTTGCGGTAATAGGCCCTAACGCCGATTCCAAAACGCTTCTTTTAGGAAATTATTTTGGAACTCCGTCAAGATATTCCACCCTCTTAAGAGGTATACAAGACGGATTTGACGGCAGAGTCATTTACGCACGCGGATGCCACCTCTTTAAGCCTATGGGTGGAAGAGCCAAAGAACTGCCGCTTAACGAGGCGCTTATCGCGGCAAAAATGGCAGATGTGGTTATTCTCTGTATGGGTCTTGACTCAACCATGGAAGGCGAACAGGGTGACGGATACAACAATGACTACAGCGGAGATAAGCCTGATATTGAGCTTCCCGCTTCTCAAAAATTACTTATTGAAAAAATAACGGAGCTTAAAAAGCCTACTGTATTCGTCAATTCTTCGGGAAGCTGTATAAATCTCTCTTATGCTCACGAAAATTTTGACGCCGTGCTTCAATGCTTCTATCCCGGTGCTGAGGGTGGAAACGCACTTGCCGACATTCTTTTTGGCAAAGTTTCTCCAAGCGGACGCTTACCTGTAAGCTTCTACAAAACCCTTGACGACTATCCTGATTTTGAAGATTACAGCATGGAAAACAGAACCTATAAGTTCTACAAAGGCACACCGCTTTACGATTTCGGGCACGGCTTAACATACTCTGATATAAAGGAAAACTGGCTTGACGAAAACACGGTTGAGCTTTCAAACCAGGGAGAATATGACACGGCGTACTCTGTCCTCAAATTTGAGTATATCCCCCACAAGAGCCTTTGCGGATTTAAAAAAGTATTCCTCAAAAAAGGCGAAAAAATAACAGTTAAATTCAATTAAGCAATGTAAAAGCCAACGACTTTTTTATCAAATACTCTTGACAAATGGATGAAAACAGAGTATAATATTAAAGTCGCTGGTATAGCACAGTCGGTAGTGCAGCTGATTCGTAATCAGCAGGTCGTGTGTTCGAGTCACATTACCAGCTCCACAAATAAAGGAGACTTACAAAAGTAGGTCTCCTTTGTTTTTTATTCTTCGCAGACTTTAAGCACTACCTTACCGACATTTTCGCCACGTTCAAGAATAGCGTGGGCTGCTTCTGCCTCTGTTATAGGAAGCACTTTATAAATTGACGGTTTTATTGCACCGCTTTCTATTTTTGGCCATACGTTCTTTACCAGCTCGGAAAGAATGTATGCTTTAAATTCAGGTGTGCGGTTTCTGAGCATACTTCCCACAAGGTGCAAGCCCTTTGTAAGCAGGGGGCGAAGCTGTACTGTGGTCTCTATTCCCGCGAGAGTTGAGATAACTATCCAATATCCTCCACGTGCCATATAGGGTAAACTCTTTCCGAGTGTTTCTCCCGAAAGGCAATCCATCGAAACATTTACAGGTGTTCCCCTCTCTTCCTCTGCTTTGAGAATTTCCTCGACGCATTGAGTATTTGAATTAATAATTACGTCTGCACCGAGAGGTTTTATTTTCTCGGCTATTTCGTCCGAAAGCACAGAGGTTATTACTCTCGCACCAAAGGCTTTTGCCATAGGAATTGCCACAGACGCAAGTCCCGACGCTCCTGCGGGAATAAATGCCGTCTGTCCTGCTTCAAGATGTCCTTCGATAAAGAGGTTAAGATACGAGGTGGCATACGCCTCGGGAAGTGCAGCCGCCTCAACCATAGAAAGTCCTCCCGGAACAGGCATAAGCATATCGTATTTTACCGAAACATATTCGGCATATCCGCCGCCGCCAAGGAGGGCACATACTCTGTCTCCGACTTTCCAGGACGACTTTTGGGAGACGTTTTTCCCGACCTCGGTGATAACTCCCGCGATTTCAAGTCCCATCCATTCGGGACATCCCGCAGGTGAGGGATATTTTCCCTGTCTTTGCAAAAGATCCGCGCGGTTAAGCGCCGCCGCGTATATTTTTACAAGTACGTCATCATCTCCTATTACAGGATCCGGAACGTCACACCATAGCAAGTTTTTTTGTTCATCAACAAGAATTGCTTTCATATTCTCTCCTTATAAGTTATGTTCTTTTAAATATTCGTCCATACGAATTCCCACTTCACCGTTAACGGGAACGTAATCTTTGGGAATATTGGAAATTTCAAGCTTTAAACCGTCATACATGGGCATCATATCCTCTTGCTTAAGTCCGGTAAGCGCAAGCACCTTTGAATTATCGGTTATTCTTCTGAAAAGGCGCGCGTACTCAAGCTGCCAACGTATCTGCGTTCTTAATTCGGGACTAAGGATTTTCAGGTAATCCTCCTTATCTACCCAAACAGCCTCAAGACCTATGAGTTTATTATAATATTCGGCAATTTCGCCCCACGTTCTGTGTTCTGCCGAGCATACATTATAAGCCTCGCGTTTTGCCTCCTCCTTGAAAAGTATTCGAGCAATCATTTTTGCTACATCGCCGCCCCAGCTGAGAGTAGCGGGCTTATCCTTTGCCTGAATGGGAAGAACTACCTTTTTACCCATGAGAGCACGTGCCACGCAATGCTTGAATTCCAAAGTTACAAGTTGAAGTCTCATCGTTGAAAAGGTTGTAGCCGGACGAACGACAGACCAGTTGTTATACGAAGAAGCAGCGAGCAGATCCTCGCTTTGAGCTTTATATATGCAATAATCGTGTGATGCCCTAAGCTCCTCGTTATCGGTGGAATCCCAAAGACGCGGAGAAGTTTCCTTTATCGGTTGCTCTTTATCATCGTAAACACGGCAGGATGAGAGGAAAATATAATGATCGGTATTTTCCAAAAAGAGCTTATAATAGTCGGAAAATTCATATTTTCCATAATTCATAAAATCCACAATTCCGTCAAAGCCCTCTGAAAGAAGCTCTGCTAAAAACTCTTTTTTAAACGCGTTTCCCTCAATATGTCTTGCTCGTTCATACAAGGGAGCCGTTTTATCAAGAGATACTCCCGTAACGTCATAACCAAGTCCTACAAGTTCGGGCACAAGGTATCTGCCCATGGCACCTGTATCGCCTATAACCAATACTTTTTTCATCGTTTTTCTCCTTTAATCTTTATAAACTATTTGTCCGTCAGACATTGTTAAAACACATCTGTAGCCTTTATCGCTTTGGATACGGTTTCCCGCTCTGTCGGTCAGTTCAAAAGCCTCGTCTGTATAGTCAAAAACCGCTACGTCGGCAGGCATTCCGACCTCAAGACGTCCCCATTCCGAGCCTCTGCCCACGGCATTTGCGGGGGCGGACGTAACCGCCTTAAAAATATCGATTTCGCTCATACCAAGCGTTCTCGCCATACTCATACACATAGTCATTCCGTACCGTCCGCCTCGCACAAAAGAGCTCAGCTTTGTTACGTCGGTACTTATTGTGTTGGGAAGTACGCCGTGTTTTATCGCTTGACCGAACACTTCGAAATCGGTATGCACGTTACCCGCGCAACCCGTGTCTATTATTACTCCGCGGGATTTTGCGGTCTTCATACTCTCAAATCCGTCAATGGCAGCATTATTTACACCGCCGTGAAATGCGTGTGTTAGAATATCACCCGCTCCAAGGACATCAAGCAGCTCTGCCATAGAAATAGGCGAGTTAGTGCAATGTACCATTACACGCAAGCCCTTTTGGTGGGCGTATTCGCAAATTTTACATAACGGCTCGGCGGTTTGCACAGAGGTCTCCGCAGTATCGTAATATACCTTTACGCCCACAACCTTGTCTCCGTACACTTCCGCCATTTTTTCGGCGTTTGTCAGGTCGGCACAGTCATCAACAATTTTAGCACAGACGAAAACCGCGTTTTTCAAGGCGAAAGAGTCAAGCAACTCCCTGTTGCCCGATACTGCCGATGCGGCAACCGCGGCGGTAACTCCAAAGGGAAAACAGCTCATTTCGGCTTGTATCCCGAATCTTGTGGAAGAAACACCGCGCAGGTGAGTATGAATATCCACAAGCCCTGCCGAAACGGTTTTTCCGCTTGCGTCAAAAGTTATGTCGGCGGAGTCTGAAATGCCGCTTTCTATTTTCGCTATACTTTCGCCTTCAACAAGCAGATCCGAG
>JAFTLM010000307.1 GCA_017455945.1 Clostridia bacterium
AAGAGTTTAATAAAAAATGGATCGACCGTATGGCTGACGGCGGAGTTGATATTTTGGGCATTCACCCCCACGGCGGAGGACGTGCCGAGGCTTCGCTTAATGAGCTTTTGGAGCAGATGAAAACGAAGGAGTACAGAGAGCTTATCGACTACGCTCGCTCGCGTGGACTTGAGATAGAGTACGAGATGCACGCCGCGCGTTACCTTATGCCGTCCTCGCTTTTTGAGGCTCACCCCGAGTATTTCAGAGAGATGGCAAACGGCGAGAGAACGCTTAATATGAATTTCTGCGTATCCAACAAAGAGGCACTTGATATCGTGGCAGAAAACGCCGCCAAGCTTGCCGTACAGCTTTACGGTAGCCGCCCCGTTTTCTATTTCTGGCTTGACGACGCCACCAATATACACTGCAAGTGCGAGAAGTGCAGAGAGCTGTCGCCATCCGACCAGCATCTTATAGCCGTCAACGCAATGATAGGAGCGATAAGAAAGTTTATTCCCGAGGCGAAGCTTGCGTACCTTGCGTATATGGATTCACTTGAGGTTCCGCAGAAGGTAAAGCCTGCAGAGGGCGTGTTCCTTGAATACGCTCCTATCGAAAAGTACAAGAAAGCCAACCCCGAACGCATAGAAGCCGAGAGAAATATGCTGCTTAAGCAGATAGAGTTTTTCGGACTTGAAGACAGCAAGGTGCTTGAATATTGGCTGGACAATTCGCTTTTCTCGGGCTGGAAAAAACCGCCCAAGGAATTTGTTCCCGACAATGAAATCATAAAAAAAGAGGTGCGTGAATACGCCGACCTCGGTTTTGAAACAGTATCTACATTCGGCTGTTTTCTGGGCGAGGATTACGAGGATCTTTACGGCGAAGCCGACATTTCGGGCTATACTGAAGCGTGAGATCATTTGGATAACCACTTGACAAAGCTAAAAAAATGTGGTAATATATACTGACGCTACGGCGAATAATTTAAGGAGATAAATTTTATTTATGGACGCGGACGGGTGTTATTGCAATAACAACAGCTCTACGGTAAATGAATATTCAAACTATAAGGCATACCTGCAGAAGCTTCTTTCTCGCGGGGATGTCTTTTTGTGCTTTTTTACGCCTCGCACCTGATTTTGTGCGGCTTTTCGAGACTTGAATATTTATTTTATTAAGGAGAAATCAAAATGGAATTATTTGTTTACATAGCTATACAGCTTGTGCTGTGGTTGTTTTTTGTGCTGTTTTCTTTTGGCGAAGCGGCAATGGCTTCGCTTAACGAAAAGAAGCTGGAAGAGCTTTCGGGAAACAGCGAAAAGAGAGAAAAGAAGCTTAAAAAGCTCAACGAAAAGTCTACCGAAACTACGGCGGCTCTCCGCCTGGCATCTATGTCGGCGGGATTTTTGGCGGCAGGTTTTGCCGTATACGGATTTTCAAGTAGGTTTGCAAAGGCGTTCTTCGGTATGTTTGTAAAAGGAGAAGCGCTTGAAAGCCACGTTTGGGCAAACAGTGCCGTCTGGCAGGCAATGCACTGGATTTCGATTTGCATTATAGTGTTTGCTTTGCTTGTGATTATCTCGCTTGTGGGATACTTTATTCCCAGACGTCTGGCATCTCAAAAGGCTGAGAAGGTTGCGGTGTCGCTGTACGGTATAATATTTTTGACAGCGGCGATTTTCAAGCCGCTCGTTAAAATTCACAGAGCTCTTGCCAAGTTTATATTGAAGGGGTCTGTAAGTACCGACAAGAAAGAGGACGAGGTCAGCACGGAGGACATCGTTCAGCTTGTGGATATCGGAAACAAGACAGGAGTTATAGATACGGATGAGAAGGAAATAATCCAGAACGTTTTTGAATTTAATACCACCGAGGTTATGGAATTCTGTACTCACCGAACCGATATGACGGTGCTTTGGGCAGAGGATAACAACGAGGAATGGGAAAAAACTATTCACGAAACAAGACACACTCTTTATCCCATCTGCGGAGAAAGCGTGGACGATGTGATCGGTATTCTCAATATCAAGGACTATTTTGCACTTTCGGACAAATCGTACGATAATGTAAAGGCAAACGCCATAAAGCCTCCGTTTTTCGTTCCTCAAAGTATGAACGCGGACGTGCTGTTCAAGAAGATGAAGCAGACAAGATTCCATTTTGCCGTTGTGGTAGACGAGTACGGCGGAGTGTTTGGAATAGTTACGATAAACGACCTGCTTGAGCAGATAGTCGGCGAGCTTGAAGAAGCGGACGGAGTGAGCGAGGAGAGGGAGATAGAGAAGGTAGACGATACGCACTGGAAGGTGCTTGGAAGCATTTCTCTTTCGGACCTTGCCGAGGAGCTTGAGGTAAAGCTTCCCGAGGACGACTACGTCAATTTCAACGGCTACGTGCTTGCGGCGGTAGGCTCTATTCCCGATGACGGAAGCGAGTTTGAAATCGATACCGACGTGTTGCACATAGAGGTGTCGGAAATAAACGCCAACAAAATAGAAAAAGCAATAGTTTCGGTTATAGAGCAAACCGAAGAAGAAGAATGATAAAAGAGGCTGTCTTAAGACAGCCTCTTTTGTTGTGGTGGAAGATAAATTATAGTTTAGCGGTGGAGAGAACGGGGGAACGGGTCGCTTTTTTGAAAAAAAGCTCCGCAAAAAACCTTCCTAATGAAAGTTTTTTGATTGTTTTGTGCGTTGCCGTTCACTCGTCGGCTGAACACCGACGAGT
>JAFTLM010000026.1 GCA_017455945.1 Clostridia bacterium
ATAAAAGGCACAAAAAAATGAAAATCGAATCGCAAGCGATTCTGCTACAATTGGTTTTGACGGCTAAACACCGTCAATTGCTTCGCAACCACCAATTGTGGTTCGCAAAAAGAAAAATGCCGTTGGGGGAATTTCGCTCACTGCGGTGAGCGACAAGGCTTGTGCAGCCTTGACTCGCACCCACTGGCGTGGGGGCTCTTATGGGTGCGGTGCTAACACGCCTATTTCCCCAAATACTCCAGAATCTCGTCGATTCCCTCTCGGTTTTTGGACGACGTCAGGAAAACCCTCTCGCAACCGCACATAAGAAGCCACTCGCGGGCAAGCTCGGCGTTTGCAAGCTCATCGTCGCACTTGGTGACTATTCCCACCACGGGGCGGTTAGCCACCGGTGCGCAGGCGGGCGGAAAGATGCAATAATGCTCTGTTGCCGACACCACAAGTGCCACCACGTCTGCCTCGTAGGAGTAGACGGCAAGGGCGCCCGCAAGGTCTTTTCCCTCTGCGTACTCGCCGGGGGTGTCCATAAGGTCCTCGGAGTAGTCGATTATCTGGGTCTTGCGATAAACCAGATCCTCACCTCTGAGTGCCTCAATAAGCGTTGTCTTGCCGACCTCGCTCCTGCCCATAAGTATCATTTTCTTCATGTTTTTTGCCCCTGTCGCATATTTTTGTTATTGCTGATTAACCGCCATTTTCGTAGGGGCGAACTGTGTTCGCCCGTCAAAAAGTGCCTAACCAAGCTTTTCGGGCGAACACAGTTCGCCCCTACGGTGAATTTTGGATTTATCCTTATTTTCACGGATGGAGCCATTTTTCGTTTCCGTCGCGGTTTTACATCATTAACAGCGGCATACGCTCTGTATCAGGTCTTGGTTATCTCGCAGACGTTGAAGCCAAGTTTCTGTTCGGCGTACTCAACCACCGCCGCCATTGCCGCCTCGACCTCGGAAACCGTTCCCACGGTAATCAGCGTGCCCGAGAAGCGGTCAACGAATCCCACCTCCGCGCCCGACGCCTTGAGTGCCAGGTCTGCGGCTATGATGGCGTATTCGCTTGGGCACATGGTAACGATGCCTATCGCCGACTTTTTGGAGTAGTCCACCGTAGGGTCAAGACCTAACTTGCGGTAAAGGGTATCGTCGGGATTGGCGATTATGTGTGCCAGGGTTATCTGCTTACCCGGCACTGTCTCTTGGATTATTCTCTGTTTATCTTCGTATACGTTCAATGTATCACTTCCTATCTTAGCCTCCGATAACCGCCTTAAGTCCTTCATTCTCGGCGATCTTACGCAGGCGTTCCATCTTCTCGTTTTCGGGGGGCTTTACGTCGCCCATTTTATACTCTCTGTCAAGCCCCACATACTTGTCGTAGCCAAGTCTGTGGTAGGGCAGGAGGTGTATCTCGTTTACGCCGGGAAGGCTCTTTGCAAATCTTGCGATGTCGCGTATCTCCTCCTCGGTGTCGTTAAACCCGGGGATAGTCGGCACGCGGATTATAAGGTGCGCTCCGCTTTCGGCTATGCGTTTCGCGTTCTGCAAAATAAGCTCGTTCCGCATTCCCGTAAACTCCTCGTGCTTGAGAGAATTCGTGTGCTTGATATCCATAAGCACCGTATCAAGCAGGGGAAGCACAGGCTTTATCATATCTTCAAAGGGCAGGCAGGCTGTGGTCTCCACCGCCGTATTTATGCCCTCTGCTTTCGCCTCCTCAAGCAACGCCTTGACGAACTCGGTCTGGCAGAGTGCCTCGCCTCCCGACAGGGTAAGTCCGCCGCCGCTTCTGCGGTAGTACGGCAGATCTCTCTCCACGCTTTTCATAACCTCGCCCACCGTGGTGTCGTAGCCCACTATCTTCACCTTTCCGTCTCCGGTTTTCATTCTCTGGATACGGTAGCTCTGCGACTCGGGGTTACAGCACCATCGGCACCTTAAGATACAGCCCTTGAGAAAGACTATAGTCCTTATGCCGGGTCCGTCGTGGGTGGAGAACTTCTGAATGTCGAAAATTCTTCCGACTACGTCTCTTCTGTCCATATCCACCTCTTAAAACGAAGCCTGCTCGGTTCGGTTGATTATATCGTCCTGAAGCGACTTTGAAAGAGTTGTAAAGAGTGCGCTGTAGCCCGCCACGCGGACCACGAGGCTCTTGTATTTTTCGGGGTTTTTCTGTGCGTCAAGCAGTGTCTCGCGACTTACCACGTTAAACTGCATGTGGCTTCCCTTCATCTCGAAGTAGGTCTCAACCAGTGCCGCGAAATTTTCAAGTCCGCTGTCACCCGCAAGTGCCGAGGGGTGGAATTTCATATTGAACAGCGTACCGTTGGAGGCAATTCCGTGGTCAAGCTTTGACACAGAGTTAGCCGACGCGGTAGGTCCGTTTACGTCACGTCCCGCCGTAGGCGAAACGCCGTCGGCAACGGGGGTGTACGCGTAGCGTCCGTCGGGGGTCGCTCCCGTCTGGGCGCCCAGCGGCACGTTTGCCGAAACCGGGTAAAGTCCCGCGTGGAAGATTCCGCCTCTGGGATTCTTGTATTTAAGCAAGGGGCGTGTGTAGGTGTAAGCCGCCTCGCGTGCCATTGCGTCAACTCCGTCAAGGTCGTTTCCGTACGCGTCCTGGGCGAGAATCATCTCGCGGATGGTGTCGTACTTGGGGTCAGCACCCTTGTTCTTTATGGTCGCGTAAATCTCGGAAATAATCTTTTCGTTGACCTCAACGCCGTTCTTGGCAAGCTCCCTCGCCACCTTTTCGGTAAGCTCGGAGGCGTTTGCCCCGCCCTTTCCAAAGTTGTGCTCCATTGCCTCTTTAAGCTCGGAGAGAGTGAATTTCTTCTCTTCAAACACTAATTTCTTTATCGCGTACATAGCGTCCGCCACGTTTGCGATTCCAAAGCCCTGGGGACCCGTGAAGTTATATACCGCGCCGCCCTGCTCGGGGGTCTTGCCTCGCTTCATACAGTCGTCAATCATCGAAGCAAGGTAAGGAAGCGGACATCTTTCGGCGTGTGCCACGTCGATGGCGTTGTCGGCGTTGACCATAAGGGCGATGGTGTATTCCATCTGCTTCTTGTAAGCCTCAAAGAATTCCTCAAAGCTACCGAAGCCCGCAACGTCGCCGGTCTTTACTCCAACGTCAACTCCGTCAAGCTTTCCGTTTCCGAAAACAAGCTCCATGGGCTTTAACATGTTAAAGAACGCCGCGTCGTGCCAGCCCCAGGTCTTGCCTGATTTCTGCGGCTCAACACATCCTATTATATTGTAGTCTCTCGCGTCCTCAAGAGTAAGCCCTCTGGACATCAGCGAGGGGATAATGACCTCGTCGTTGTAGTAGGCGGGAAGTCCCACACCCGTGCGTGTCAGCTCGGCGGCTCTGATAAGAAATTCGTGGGGGGTCTTGTTCCAGATACGCACCGAGAATGAGGGGGCGGGAAGAAGCACGTGCATAGTTGCCTCAATGCACATAAACGAAAGGTCGTTTGTGGCGTCCTCGCCCTCCGGCGTCTGACCTCCCGCGATAAGGTTCTGGAACATGGAGTAGCCCGCAAAGCCCTCGGCAGATGCCGCGTCACGGCATTTGGAGAGGTCGTTGAGCTTTATCCAGACACAGTCCATAAGCTCTTGGGCAAATTCCTTGGTTATCTTGCCCGCGTCCATGTCGGCTTTATAATAAGGATACATATATTGGTCAAAACGTCCGGGAGAAATCGAGTGTCCGCTGGACTCCACCTGAAGAAGCATCTGAACAAACCAGAAGCTCTGGCAAGCTTCATAGAAGCTCGTTGCTCCAAACTCGGGAACACGGCTGCAGTTCTCGGCTATCTTCAGAAGCTCCCCGCGCCTTGCGGTGTCGCTCTCGCTCTGCGCCATTTTCGCCGCAAGCTCGGCGTAACGCTTCGCATATGTAATCGCCGCCTCACAGCTCATTATCACCGCGTCAAGCATAGCGGTCTTTGTGGTGTAGTCGGTATCGCCAAAGTCCATAGAAGCCTTCTCAGCCTTCGCCTCGTCGATGATTCCCCTGTAGCCCACAGCCAGTACCTTGCCGTACTGCACCGTAACGTGACCCACACCGTTGTAAAAATAGTTACCGGGCGTAAACACGTTGTGCTCCATAGCCAGCTTGGTCTCCTCCGCCATAAGCGAGGTAGCAAGCTCGGAAGTGGTTCTTCCCTTCCAATATTTATATACGCCGCGGAGGGTGTTTTTCGTCTCCTCGGATATGTAGAATGGGTCAGCCGAACGTGTCTCAACCGTGTCGAATTCGTCCTCAAGCCACGAGTAGGAAAACTCGGGGAAAACCTGACAGCTCCTGGGACGCTTTGTAGCCGAACCAACCACAAGCTCGTAGGGGCGAATGGTTATGGGAATATTCTCAAGAATATTCTTGAACGCCTTGGCACGGCGGGTAACCATAGGCTCGCCCTCGGTCGCCATGTAGCTCTCGGTGAGAAGCACCGCGCGGTCCGCCTCAATCTGGGGCATCTCGCGGAACAGCCAGTCCTTCAACTTTTCTATTCTGTCGCTTTTTGCACTTCTTGTGCTGTTATATTTAGGCAAAAAATCACGTCCTTTACCGTTTATTTTCTCAAATAAAGCCAAAATAGCCTTGTTCTCTATTTTGGATTATACTACAAAACCACAGCCTTGTCAATAGGAATCCACAAACTTTTTTGGTTTTTCTTTGTTTTTGTGTGGATTTTTGTGTTGTTTTGTGTTGTTTGGCAAGAAACAATAGGTGTCTAAACAACATCTGTTTTCTTTTTGGCGGCGGAGAGAACGGGGGAACGGGTCGCTTTTTTGAAAAAAGCTCCGCAAAAAACTTTCCTGATGAAAGTTTTTTTGATTGTTTTGTGCGTTGCCGTTCACTCGTCGGCTGAACACCGACGAGTTTGTTGGGCTGATGGTTGGGAGCTTTAGATTGCTGTCGGTGCGTACTACCGCAGGGCATCAGGGACCACTTGCCCTGCCGCCCCTCACGAAACAGTTACAAGAAAAATGGAGGTGTCGAGCCGACATTTTTCGGAGTTCGACGGATATGTTCGCACCGCACCCATAAGAGCCCCCACGCCAGTGGGTGCGAGTCAAGGCTGCACAAGCCTTGTCGCTCACCGCAGTGAGCGAAACTCCCCAAAACG
>JAFTLM010000027.1 GCA_017455945.1 Clostridia bacterium
CGCGACAAACAGCACCACTGTATCTACAAGTGTATACAAGGTGAAGGCAACAAAGTGTCGGATGTGATTAAGGTCACTCGTTGAACGTGTTATCAGGTCGCCCGCTTTCATCTTGTCAAAAAAGCTAAGCTCTTGATGTTGTATGTTGTCAAATATCGAAAGACGGATGTTGGACAGCATCTTCTGGCTGGAACGCTCAAACAAGACCTTTCTTAAAAACATAATTGCCGTTCTGAAAAGTGTAATGACCGACATTATTATCAAAAGAATTATCAGAAGTGAATTGTTTGGCTTACCGGAAACATCCAACGGAATTCTTATGGCATCGTCAACAAGCATTTTTGACAGCCACGGGTTTATTACTACCATTGCAGAATATACAATTGAGATGATAAGTCCTACAATTACCATCCAGCGTCTGCCCTTTAATTTTTCCCACACAAATCTTATCGAGAACATATTTTTTACCTCTCTTTAATTTCCTATCTGGGTTAGTTGTCGTCCGATTTCAAGAGCTTTACTGCCTCAAAGATTCCTCTTATGGGGATAAGCTCAATATTACAGTCGAATTTCTTGTTTTCGAAGCTTTTATAGGGAATAACCGCCTTTGTAAATCCAAGACGTGCCGCCTCTTTAAGTCTTAATTCAAGATTGGATACACCGCGGCATTCTCCCGCAAGACCTATTTCGCCAATGGCAATTAAATCATCGGGGATAACTTTGTCAGTGATAGATGACATCATTGCCAATGCTACCGCCATATCTACGGCAGGCTCGTCAAGTCTCAAACCACCTATTACGTTCAAAAACGTATCACAGGTTGAAAAACGCAATCCCAGCCGCTTTTCCAGTACCGCTACTATCAAGCACATTTTGTTGTAGTCTATACCGCTCGCAGTTCTTCTTGGCGTTGGCAGTACACTCTTGGTAACCAAAGCCTGTATTTCTGCTATTATCGGTCTTGTTCCTTCTATCGTACATACCGCACAGTTTCCTGACATATTTTTAGGTCTGTCGGACAGCAGAGTTTCAGAAGGATTTTCTACCTGTTCAAGCCCCGTATCGGTCATTTGGAAAACTCCGATCTCGTTTGTGGAGCCGTAACGGTTTTTAATGGCTCTGATTATACGGTAGGTTTGCTGGCGTTCGCCTTCAAAGTAAAGGACCGCGTCAACCATATGCTCAAGAAGCTTGGGACCCGCAATACTGCCTTCCTTGTTTACGTGACCGACAAGTATTACCGAGATTCCTTTGCTCTTTGCTTTTTCTATGAATGCTAAAGCACATTCTTTTACTTGATTTATACTGCCCGGGGCAGACGAAACCTTTTCTGTAAAAATCGTTTGAATTGAGTCAACTATAACGACGTCCGGAACAACTTTATTCATTTGTCCGAGTATATTATCGATATTTGTTTCTGTCAAAACAAAAAGATTGTTTCCGGAAATTCCAAGTCGGCCTGCACGTAGCTTTAACTGACCGTATGACTCCTCGCCGGATACGTAAAGTACTTTTCGGCTTTTTCCCAAGGAGTCGGAAATTTGAAGAAGAAGTGTAGACTTTCCTATTCCGGGTTCTCCGGACAGCAGAACAACGGATCCGTTGACTAAACCACCGCCAAGAACTCTGTCCAATTCGTCCATTTCTGTTTTTACACGGATAAATTCAGGTAGCTTTAAATCCTTGTACGCAATGGCGTCTGCGGAGAAATCTCCGAAAGAAGAAGTCCTTTTTGGGGGAGAGGATTGAGGTGACACCTCGATCACATCTTCAATGAAAGTATTCCAGCCACCGCAGGATGGACATTTTCCTAACCACTTGGGGCTTTTATACTCGCATTTCTCACATATGTAAATAGTTTTTACACCTTTCATAAGTGATCACGCCCTTTCTATTTAGATGTTACCACATTATAACCTAAAAATTTTATTAAGTCAATAAGTTTGGGAATATTTTTCAACATATTTTTTTATTTCCGAAGAAATAATTTTCGAAATCTGATTTTGATATATTTCTGTACTCAAAAGTCTGCTTTCTTCATAATTTGAAAGAAAG
>JAFTLM010000308.1 GCA_017455945.1 Clostridia bacterium
GGGGCGGCAGGGTAGTGGTCCCTGACGCCCTGCGGCAGTACGCTCCGACAGCAATCTAAAGCTCCCAATCATTAGCCCAACAAACTCGTCGGTGTTCAGCCGACGAGTGAACGGCAACGCACAAAACAATCAAAAAACTTTTATCAGAAAGGTTTTTGCGGAGCTTTTTGCAAAAAGCGACCCGTTCCCCCGTTCTCTCCACCGCTAAACTATAATTTAACGTTGTATTAATATTTTGTGCAGGTTAAAAGGCTGAACCATTGCGATTCAGCCTTCTTTAATTATTCAGCCGCTTTCAACTGTTTGGGAGCGGTTGCTTTTTTTAACACGTATTTGGGCTTTTTGCCTTCTTTGACGCAAGCTGCCGTTATCTTTACTTCCTTAACGTCGTCGCGTGAGGGAACCTCGTACATAATCTCGGTCATAATGCTTTCCATTATAGCACGAAGTCCGCGTGCACCCGTGTTTCTTTCAAGTGCAAGCTCCGCAATAGCAACGATAGCTTCTTTGTCAAATGTGAGCTTAACGCCGTCCATTTCAAGAAGATACTCAAACTGCTTCATAAGCGAGTTCTTGGGCTCCTTGATTATGCGTACAAGAGCTTCTTTGTCAAGCTCGTTCAGCGTCGTGATAACGGGAATACGTCCCACAAGTTCGGGGATAAGTCCAAATTTGACGATATCGTGGGGAGTAACTCCCTTGAAAATTCCGTCCGCACTCTTTTCAGACTTTTTCTTTATCTCGCTTCCAAAGCCTACAAGCTGATTGCCCTTGCGTTTTTCAATAATCTTTTCAAGTCCGTCAAACGCACCGCCGCAGATAAAGAGAATGTTTTCGGTGTTTATCTGTATAAACTCCTGATTGGGATGCTTTCTTCCGCCCTGAGGAGGTACGTTTGAAACCGTTCCTTCAAGAATTTTAAGAAGTGCCTGCTGAACACCTTCGCCCGAAACGTCACGAGTGATAGAACGGTTTTCGCTCTTTCTGGAAATTTTGTCTATCTCATCAATATAGATGATTCCTCGTTCTGCCATTTCAATGTTGTAGTCAGCGGCTTGAATGAGACGAAGAAGAATGTTCTCCACGTCTTCGCCAACGTATCCCGCCTCTGTAAGCGTTGTAGCATCGGCAATGGCAAAGGGAACTTTAAGCGCCTTTGCAAGTGTTTGCGCTAAATACGTCTTTCCCGCACCGGTGGGACCGATAAGCATAATGTTGCTCTTTTGAAGATTTATCTGCTCTGTTTTGTCGTTGCCCTTTGCCTCTTTGCTGAGGATGCGTTTGTAGTGGTTGTATACAGCCACGCTCAAAGCCACCTTGGCGTCGTCCTGACCTATGATATATTCGTCAAGCGATTCCTTTATCTGAATGGGCTTGGGCAACGTGTCCATGGAAAGAGTGCCGAATTTCTCGTGCTCTCCATCAAAGTCGTCGGATTCCGGACCGAGATGCTCGTTGACAAGTTGTGAGCAAAGGTCAACGCAGAAGTCGCATATGCAAACTCCCGAGGGAGAAGGAATCAAAAGGTCTACCTGTTCCTCTGTGCGTCCGCAAAAGGAACAGCGATGAAGTTCTCCGTTGTTAGTGTTGTTATCCATTGTTTAACCTTTCAAAGTGAATTAGGCGCGCTTGCTGAAAATCTTGTCTACAAGACCGTATTCAAGAGCTTCTTGTGCAGTCATATAATTGTCACGTTCGGTGTCGCGTGCGATAACATCTATGGGCTTGCCCGTGTTTTCAGAAAGAATCTTGTTAAGATTGTCTCTGGTGCGAAGAATAAGGTCCGCCTGAATCTTGATATCGGTAGCCTGACCTCTGGCACCGCCCAAAGGCTGGTGGATCATTATCTCACTGTTGGGAAGAGCAATACGCTTGCCCTTTGTTCCCGAAGAAAGAAGAAACGCACCCATACTTGCCGCCATACCAATGCAGATTGTCGAAACGTCACACTTGATATAGTTCATCGTGTCGTAAATCGCCATGCCTGCGGTAACGGAGCCGCCGGGGCTGTTGATGTAGAACGCAATGTCCTTGTCGGGGTCCTGTGCTTCAAGGAAGAGCATCTGTGCCACTACAAGCGATGCGGTTGCATCGTTTACCTCATCCGAGAGGAAAATAATACGGTCGTTCAGAAGTCTTGAGAAAATATCAAAAGAGCGTTCGCCGTGACCGGTCTGCTCTACTACCATAGGAACGAGAGCATTTTTCATAATATCATTGTTAAACATAATTATCTCCTTTCTCATCGCAAAATGCGACTTTTTGCATTATACTTTTGTGGCATGAACCGAGAAAAACTACAGTTCATGCCATAAAATCAAAAGTTATTATTCAGCGTCGGTTTTGGGTTCTTCAGCCTTAGCCGCAGCTTTCTTTGTTGTTGTTTTCTTGGTTGTTGTGGAAGTGGTCTTCTTTGTGGTTGTGGAAGACTTGGTTGTTGTGGACTTTGCTGTTGCGGACTTTGCTGTTGCGGACTTGGTTGTTGTTGTCTTCTTAGCGGGAGCCTTCTTGGGAGCAGCCGCGCCGATCACAGCCTTTTCCTTAACAAAGTCCATAGCCTTCTTAACCTTCATATCCTCAGCGATAGCTGTTGCGTCGATAGCCTTCTTGACCTCATCGGCAGAGATGTTGTAAGCCTCAGCGATTCTGGTGTATTCAGCCTCGATATCCTCTTCTGTAGCCTCAAGGTTCTCAAGAGCCGCAATCTTCTCAAGTGCGAGACGAGCTTTTACCTGCTTCTCGGCTCTGGGACGAAACTCTTCACGAAGCTTATCGAGTGTGCCGCCTGTGTACTTGAGATATGTGTTAAGGTCAAGACCGCTCATACGGAGATTGTTGTCGTAGTCGCGAAGCTGATTTTCGGTTTCGTTTACGAACATAACCTCGGGAATGTCCGCAACAAGCTTTTCGATAAGAGCCTCAACAAGCTTATCTTCGACCTCAGCATCAGCCTTGGACTCGTGTCTCTTTTCGATTTTAGCCTTGAGATCAGCCTTATATTCAGCAAATGTATCAAATTCGGAAACATCTTTTGCAAAATCGTCATCAAGCTCGGGAAGCTCAACCTTGTTAAGAGCGTTAAGCTTGATTTTGAATACTACGGGCTTGCCTGCAAGCTCTTTTGCGTGATACTCTTCGGGGAAGGTGACGTCGATGTCGAACTCTTCGCCAACGTTGTGTCCAACTACCTTTTCCTCAAAGCCGGGGATGAACTGACCGGAACCGAGCTTAAGCGAGAAGTTCTCGCCCTTACCGCCCTCAAAAGCAACGCCGTCAGCAAAGCCTTCATAGTCGATAACAGCTGTGTCACCCATTTCAGCGGCACGGTCTGTAACCTCGATCTCACGGGAGTTTCTCTCTCTTACCTGATTTATCTCTCTGTCAAGCTCTTCGTCGGAAACGGGCTCAACGTTCTTTTCAACTGCGATACCTGCGTAGTCCTTGATTTCTACTTCGGGCTTAACGTAGATTTTTGCGGAAAGAACAAGACCGTTGTCATCGATGGAAACAATGTCAAATTCGGGTTGAGCGATGATATCCTTGATATCAGCCTCTTTTACAGCGTCAGCGTAAACTGTGGGAAGGAGATCGTTGATAGCCTCTTCGTAGAATACACCCTTGCCGTACATTTTTTCGATAATAGCCTTAGGAGCCTTACCCTTTCTGAAGCCGGGGACATTTATGTTTTTGACCTGCTTGCGATATACCTTTGTGCAAGCCTCGTCAAATACTTCTTTTTCGACTGCGATTTCGAGCTCGTACATGCTCTTTTCTGTCTTTTCAACCTTGTTGAGTTTCATGTGTTTTTACCAATCCTTTCTTTTTTAGGGGATTTGACGCATATGAGCGCTCCGATTCGAAACATCCCCTCGGAAAATACATATTCAATATATTTTACCTCTTTTTTCTTCCAATGTCAATAGTTTTTTTGATTTTTCTTCTTATTTATTTAGTTGTATAATAAGTGCGAAAAGAAATTTTGTTCTTTTTGCACTTATTTTTTTAATTTTGCCATTGTTCCCCAGTGGGCTGTGGTTAAAATAAGTGAAATTTATATGAATTGGAGTGTGTAAAATCCCATGCACA
>JAFTLM010000309.1 GCA_017455945.1 Clostridia bacterium
CCATCCGCCCTCACGAAACAGTTACAAGAAAAATGGAGGTGTCGAGCCGACATTTTTCGGAGTGCGACGGATATGTTCGCACAAATTATATTACGTGAACGCCGAAGGCATTCGCCCCCGCCGGTCAGGCGGTAAACTATAATTTATCTTCATTATCACTAATAAAACTCCATAATTTTGCGAAAAATAACTGCATAAGGGGGGATTTTTACGTCAAAGAAACAGTCGTTTTTTATTTGTATGTTATATGCGTTACTCGTTTTTTCTGTGGGCACTTCGATTTTTCTTTTGCCCAAAAAGAAACTGTTGGAGCGTGAGAACCGCATTGCATCCACTTTTCCTACGCTGTCCTCTGAGACTCTGCTTGACAAAAGCTTTTTTGTGGGATTTTCCGAGTTTTGTTGCGATTCGTTTCCCGCAAGAGAACGGCTTCTCACTCTTAATTCCTCGGTGGAGCTTGGCTGGGGCAAGCTGGAGTCGGGCGGAGTTATGATGGGCAAAAAGCACAACCTTATAAAACGCCTTGAATATCAAAATTTTGACAAGCTGAAAGACAATCTTGACGAAATCGGAAAAATACGAAATCGCCTGGAGAGTATCGGTGTAAAAACTCATTTTTTGTGCGTGCCGGGAGCACTTGACGTGCTTGGCGAGTATGCCCCTCTGCCTTTTGCCGTCAGGGAAAGCAGAGAGGTGTGGCGATATGTTGAGGGAGAGATAAACGTCACGGAGCGGCTTCGTGAAAGGGCGAATACGGGAGAGTATGTTTTTTACAAAACCGATCACCATTGGACTTCGCTGGGGGCGTATTACGCTTATTGCGAACTGGGCGAGTATCTTGGTTTTGTCCCATATCAGCCGTCGGATTTTGAGGTTGAGACGGTCAGCGAAAGCTTTTTGGGAACCACTTATTCCTCCGCACTGTTTCCGTTTGCTGTGTCCGACAAAATAGAGGCGTTCCGTTACGCGGGCGATTCTGAGATAACGGTTACCGACCTGTCTACGGGAAGGGGCGGTGGGCTTTATGACCGCTCGGCGCTTTCGGGAAGCTCGAAATACGACTTTTTTCTCGGCGGAAACAGAGCACACGTAAAGGTGGAGAGCGGAAAACCGAGATTGATTCTGATAAAAGACAGCTTTGCTAATTCGCTGGTTCCTTTTTTGGCACGTCACTACGATATTGACCTGATCGACCCAAGATATCTGAAAAAGCCCCTTTCGGCGCTGATTTCCGATATATACTCAGACGGCAAACCGCCTTTGCTGATAATTTTCGGTATAGATACACTGACGGGAAACGCGGGGCTGTAATGGCAAATCGACCTTATTCGGCATAATAATGTTATCAGACGGAATAACATTGAATGAGGTTTTTATGAAAATTGTGTTTTTGACGGCTTTGGGTGTCGGCGGAGCCACTGTGATTGGCGGCATCATCGGCTTTTTTATAAAAAATATACCGCGTAAATTTTCCGACCTTACACTCAGCTTTGCCGCGGGAATTATGCTTGCGGCGGCAGTGTGGGGGCTTATTATCCCGTCATCGGGAGACGGAACGTGGAACGAGGCGTTGGTAACCGTGTCAGGAATTATGTTCGGAGCACTTTTTGTGGGTTGCTGTGAAAAATTTGTGCCAAAACTCAGATTTGTTGTGGGAGATACCCGAGAAGAGGGAGTGGCAGACGGAGCCATAATGCTGCTTTTTGCTATGGCTATCCACAATCTTCCCGAGGGGATTGCCGCAGGGGTAAGTCTCGGTTCGTGAGATATGGCGGGAGCTATTGCGGTGTCGGGCGGAATAGCATTGCAAAATATTCCCGAGGGAATGGTTGTCATTCCGCCTATGCTTGCCGCGGGAATAGGTCGCGGCAGAGCCTTCCTCCTGGCACTTTTCACAGGTGCTATGGAGGTGCTCGGAACCTTTTTGGGGTACAGGGCGGTGACGTTTTTTACGGGAATACTTCCGTTGTCGCTGGCGTTTGCGGGCGGAGCGATGATATACGTTATCGCCGACGAGATGATGCCAATGACAAAGGAGCAGGGAAAGGCGGGAGTGTACGTGTTCAGCCTGGGTGTGTGCGTTATGATATTACTTAATTCGGCACTGTCTTGACAAAAAAACAAAGGTGTGGTATACTTTGTGTGTAACTTTGCCAAACGGTTGCGCGATATCAAGCCGAAAGGTATTATCGTGAGGAAAGTCCGGGCTTCACAGGGCAGGGTAGCTGATAACGTCAGCCGGAGGCGACTCCCGGGCAAGTGCAACCGAACTAAACCGCCCGCAAGGGTACGGATGGACAGGCGAGGTAAGAGCTCACCCACTTCTATGGTAACATAGATTTGCTGTAAACCCTATCCGAAGCAACACCGTATGAGAATCGTTTGCCCGACATATATTCTCAGGTGGCACGGCGAAAGCCGAAGCCGAGTGGTGACACTCGGCGAAGATTGATAACCGTTCTCGACAGAACCCGGCTTACAGACAGAGTTACAAAAACAAAAGACCGCCACGGCGGTCTTTTGTTTTTCACCTTATTACTTCTTGTAGCAATCGTTACAATATACAGGGCGATCCTCGCGAGGCTGGAAGGGAACCTGGCAGGTATTTCCGCAAGTTGCGCAAACTGCCTCATACATCTGGCGTTCGGGTCTTGCTTCGCCTCTCTCTGCCTTGCGCTTGTCGCGGCAAGCTTTGCAACGAAGGGGCTTGTTCTCAAAACCCTTCTCGGCATAAAATTCCTGCTCTCTTGCAGTAAAAGTGAATTCCTGTCCGCAATCTTTGCAGACCAATGTTTCGTCGTTATACATGACATACCTCTGTTTTCTTGCGAGTCTTGCCCGCTTACTTGGGATAATGATACACTAAAAAAAACGATATGTCAAGGGCTTTTTAAAAAGATTTTTACAAAAAATTCAATTTTTTTGTCGGCGATATACAAAATGCACAGAAAACTTGAGGGCAATATAAGCAAAATGCACAAACGCCTGTGATGCCGATGAGTTTTTGAGGGGTGACCTATAGTTTAAAATCTTCGGTTGCAAAAAGGACTGAATCGAAAGATTCAGCCCTTGAAGGTTAAATTAATCAAAGATTACAGGCTTTCCTGTTTTTGCGGATTCATAAACGGCGTTTACAAATCTTACGGCGTTTGCCGCAGACTGCGGAGACACCTCGGGCTGTCTGCCGTCACGTACCGCGCAAATCATATCCTCTACCACGTGTCTGTGTCCGTAGAGGGCATCGGGCTCGAACTTTGCCGCCTCGCGGTTGCCCTTGCTGTAGCGGTCAAGCATCATCTGCTCCTCGTCGTCCTCGTCCATATCGTCAAGAGGCTCTTTCATCTTCCAGGTCTTTATCATATCGGAGTCCGCCTCAATAGAACCGCCCGTGCCATAAAGCATTATTTCGGTGGAAATTCCGGGATAGGCACAGGTGGTGCTGACAAATGTCGCTGTAGCTCCGCTCTTGAACTTAACGATAGAAGCGGTAAGGTCCTCCGTGTCTATCTTGTGGTTGTAGATTCCCGACGTGGAATATACCGACTCCACGTCACCCATAAGCCAGGTCATAAGGTCAACCGTGTGAACAGCCTGGTTCATCAGCGAACCTCCTCCGTCCATTTCCCAGGTGCCTCTCCAGCCGCCGCGGTCGTAGTAGCTCTGCTCTCTGTACCATTTTACCGCAAACGTACCGAGCACAAGCTTGCCGAGTCTGCCCTCGTCAACAGCCTTCTTTATGGGATACATATTAAGGTTGAAGCGGTTCTGGTGAACGACGCCCGCCGTCATACCGGTTCTCTTGCGTGCCTCTTCTATAAGCAAAGCACGCTCCTATATAATATCAAGAGGCTTTTCAACAAGCACGTTTTTGCCTGCCTCCATTGCACGGACCGCAAAGTCGGCGTGCATTGCACTGGGAAGGCAGATGCTTATTATATCAACTCGCTCGTCCTTTAAAAGCTCCTCAAAATCTCTGTAGAGAGTTGCATTAGGGTAAATCGAAGCGAATTTTTCAAGTCTTTTTTCGTCAATGTCGCAAGCCGCAACAAGGTCGGCGTATTCGGAAGCCTCCGCAGCCTCTGCGTGAGCCATACCTATTCCAAGACCAAGAACGGCGTATCCAAGCTTTTTCATATCAGTCTATCTCCTTATAAGCTTTTTTACAACTAAATTATACAACAAATTTAACGCAAAGAAATTGCAAATAACTTGCATTTTATTGTATAAACGACACAAGTTGTCTTATTTTACCTCAATTTCAACGGAGGAGGCAACAAGTCCTTCTGATTCGCCACAAAGTTTCAGAATTCCTTTTTCGCCTTTTTTCGATATAACAGCCACGGCACAAGCACCGTTAAGAACCCTTCTTTCGTGGGAAAAGAAACCAACAGTTTCTCTGGGGTCGCCGTTGTCGGTACCGTAAATTCTTCCCGCACCGTTTGCCGAGAAACTAATAAGGTTGGACGCTGTGGGGCAAATATTGCCGTCCTTGTCAACGATATAAGCACGAACATAGCAAACGTCCTCGCCGTCGGCGCTTATCTCTGCACGCTCGGCCTCAAGCTTAACGGCATAGGGCGTTCCCGCAGTTTTTACAACTTTTCTCATTGCCTCGTTGCCGTTTTCGTCATAGGCAACCGCAACAATCTCTCCCGCCTCGTAAGGAACGTCAAAAATAATGCGGTAAGCGTTTATAACGCTTCGGTCGGTAATAGCTCTGTCATACCTCTTATATTCGGGATTCTTGACCTTTTCCCGGATACCGTACGACTTGCCGTTAACAATAAGCTCGGCTTTGTCGTAGTTTGTTATGATATGTACGGGAATCTCTTCTCCCTCATGCCCGTCAAGATTCCAGTGAGGCATAACGAAAAGCACGTCCTTGTCCGTCCACTCTGCCATATACTGCCAGTAGCGACTCTTGGGAAGTCCCGAAAGGTCAACAATGCCGAAGAATGAGCTTCTTGCAGGCCACTCACGGTAATATGGCGTAGGCTCACCCAAATAGTCAAATCCCGTCCAAACGTATTCACCGAAAACAAACTCGTCGCGCTGTGCGATAAACTCGCGGTCTGGATAATAAGCCCACGACGGTGAGCTGAGCCCGTAGTCAGAGACGGTGATATCTTCGCGCTGAGGCGCATTGGTTTCAACCGCCACGGGAAATTTATACTCACCGCGGGTGGACACGCATGATTCGGTCTCCGAACCGTAGAATATCTTGTCGGGATATTTTTCGTGCAATTTTTCGTAAAGGTGAGGTTTGTAATTAAGCCCCACAAGGTCAACGGTGTCGTAAAG
>JAFTLM010000028.1 GCA_017455945.1 Clostridia bacterium
GCACTTGAGGATAGCTCTCTTGAGGTATTTGTTGACGTTACCGAGCTTATGGGTGCAGAGATTTATCTCTACCTTACAATCGGTGAGACCAACCTTATCGCTCGTGTGTCTTCTCGCTCGGCTTCCCGTGCAGGCGATACAATTAAAGTTGCTTTCGATACATCCAGACTCCATATCTTTGACAAGGATACAGAGCGTTGCATCATTCACTAATTAAAAATTTAAACGCCGAAACCTTCAGGGTTTCGGCGTTTTTTTATTGACATTTTGTTATAAATGATATATAATAATGTTCGGATGTAAATTTAAAATCAGGAGTATATATGTATAATAGAGAAAAAGAGTACAGAGCGATTATAAGTGCATTGGGAGGCTCATTGCTTCTTTTTTTGCTGCTGTTTCATACTGTGTACGGAGGCGTTGTTTCGGTTCAAAATATTCTGATCCGTCAGTTTGCTTCTTCGGACGTCGTATATATAATTTCAGAATTGTTTTGTTATTGTGTCTATATTTTGATTTTTGTTTTGCCGGTAATGTTTTTTTACGGCATTACCAAAGGTGTGAAAAATCATCCGATGGATCTTACCCTGAAAATGCCGAAGCACCGCCCCTTGTTTTCATACGTGGCAATTATTTTTTCGGGACTTGCAGTGGTGATTGTTATGGCATATGTAAACCAGCGTGTTGTGCCGGTACCGCCGTCGGTTTCCTTTGAGCTGTTTAAGGGCATAGATAATATCAAGGCGTATGTGTACGCACTTGGATTTTTTGGAAGTGCGGTTGTTCCTGCTTTTTCTGAAGAACTTTTGTTCAGAGGCTTGATAGTTTCCAATATAAAACCATATAGCAGAAAAGGTGCGGTTGTCATAAGTGCTCTTGCATTCGGACTAATGCACCAAAACCCGATTCAGGTTATTTATGCCACCGCGGCAGGAGCGGTTTTGGCTTTGATTTACTTGAAAACCGAGTCTATATGGTGTTGTATTGCACTTCATTTTGTCAACAATTTCGTGTCTGTTGCCCAGTCGATAGCCGTTTCGTTGTTTGGCGAGGAAGAGGTCAGAACGATTCTTATGTGGTGTGACGTTGCAACGGTTGCGGTAGGAATTTTATTTGGTGTGGCTCTGCTTTTAATATCTTTAAAGCAAAAAAAACAAAAAAGCATATGGTATGCCGAGCATTTTAATAAGGAAGATAAAAATATTTCGTCAGGCAGATTTTGCCTTGAAACTCTCTTTAATCCCACTATTTGTATTTTTGTTGTGCTTTGTATTGCGGTTACGGTTTTAAAGGGAATGGAAATTTATAATATGTAATAATGGTGTATAATGGATAAAGATATCTTTTTTATGAAAAAAACTCTTGAAATAGCGAGAGAGTCTTTGGTTTATGACGAAGTTCCCGTGGGGGCACTGATAGTCAGAAACGGTGAAATAATAAGCAGTTCTTCAAACAAAAGGGAAACAAACGGTGATGCCACGGCACATGCCGAAACAGAAGCAATAAGAAAGGCTTGCACCAAGCTTGGCAGATGGCGGCTTTCGGATTGCGACTTGTACGTTACACTTGAACCCTGCCCAATGTGTGCAGGTGCTATACTTAACGCAAAAATAAAAAGAGTGGTCTTTGGTGCCAAAGACCCCAAGGGCGGAGCTTTTGGAAGCCTGATAGACCTTCGCTCTTATCCTTTTAATCATAAGCCCGAAGTTATATCGGGAATATGCGAATCCGAGTGCGGAGAAATTCTGAGCGACTTTTTTGCGTCGAAAAGAAAAAACAAGTAGCAGTTTAGAGCGTCACTCTAAAGGACAGTTTTCAAAAATACGGTGTATCTTGAAAAAGATATTCCGTATTTTGCATTTGTGTACACAAATGTAGTGCTTGTCAGGAAAATTGACAAGTCATAGGTGAACAAAAAAGGCTCCCTTTTACACAAGGGAGGCTTTTGTGCTGACCGTTACGTATGAGTGATCTGTTTCAAATTCATTTATGATCTTAAGCTTGGATATTGAAAGATAGCTACGTATATCGTTAGGATTATCGGGATATATTTTTACCTTTCTATCACCCATATCGATATACTCATTCTGATTTTTATCGATCGACAAAACAAAAAGTCCGTTATTAGTCAGCAAATCCGCAATTTTTTGTATAGCTGATAACTTATCTTGTATATGCATAAAGGTTAATGACGAGTATATTACATCAAACTGTGCCTCAAATTCACAAGACATAAAATTGCCGCAAATAAGTTTTATATTTTGATACGCTGATAGGTTTTCAGTTGCTCTCCCAATTGTCTTTTCGGATATATCTATTCCACACAAGCTGTTACAATTTGGTGCAACCTTGATGGCAAGTCGCCCTGTTCCAATTCCTATTTCTAAAACGGATTTGCTTTTATCAAGCTGCATACTCTCGATAAACTTATCTCCGTCCCACTTGTCCATATAATCTCTCAATGGTTTAGGATCGCGAGCAGGGTCATTGTTTTCGTCAATTAGCTTGTTATAATGTTCAATCACTTCTCTCATAAGCATCTTCCTTGTACTATTCAAAATCAATGTTTTTATTATAACACAAAAATCGCAGAAAATCAATCTGCGGTTTTTATTTTTCTGTCGGTAGGTGGTGTACTCTAAAACTGTCCTTAAGAGTACAGCCCATTACAGCTACTTGTTTTTTATTTTTTGTTTTGTAACCTGTCGTTACCCGTCTTGCTTTGTTCTCTGTACTGACTTGGCGTCATGCCAAACTTTTTGTGAAAAAATTTTGAAAAATACAATCTGTCGCGAAAGCCCGAAGCTTTTGCTATCTCAGAGACCGAAAAAGATGTTTCGCGCAGTAGCGTCTGAGCTTTTTTTATTCTGAAATTTATGATAGTTTCGCGTACAGATGAGCCGGTTTCTTTTTTGAAGCTCCGTTCCAGATGGCTTCTGTCAATGTGATATGTCTTGGCTATTTCTGAAACTTTTATGTCCTCAGTGTAGTGCGACGCTATGTAAGCTAGAATGTCGGAGGAACGGGCAATTCTCGGCTCTACTCCTTTCTCTCGGCTTTCGGCAATTATGGATATCAATTCGCAAAGTAACGCCTTCAGCTTCATTATTTGCGAAGGGGAGGGAGTTTTTGTGGCGCCGTATATATCGTTTAAAAGTGTTTCGGCTTTCTCCCTGTTACAGCATTTTACTATGGGAGACGCGGGGGTTATGCCAAGCCGCTCCAGGAAAAGTCCGAGATCGGCACTGCCTACGCCCACCCATTTTATCGACCAGTTGCCGTGGGCTCGGTAGTGGTATTCTACCTCCGGGAACATTATTATTATGTCTCCTTCGCCGAACGTTAGATGTTTATCCTCCGTAAAAAGAGTGGCACTTCCGTTGCGAACCAAGGTTATAATAAAATGCGAACGCTTTATGGGGCCGTATTCGTGGTTAAAGGTCTTTTCTCGTTCTCCGCCGAAATATAGGTCTACGTTGCATCCGTATTGTTGTGAAAATACCGTTTCCGTCATAAAATCACCTCGCCTTATAATATCACAAAAAGTCACAAAAGTCAATATATAGGCTTTAAAAATCCATATGCAACGGTAAATTAATGTGGTATAATTGAAATGTAAGGAAAATCCAAGGAGGAATTTTTATGGAACATAATTACTCACCCAAATGGAAAAAACGCGGAGACCGTACGGGACTTATTCGTAACGCGCTCCTTAAATCCATGGGATATACAGACCGGGATATCGAAAAGCCAATAATAGGAATTATCA
>JAFTLM010000310.1 GCA_017455945.1 Clostridia bacterium
AGCCTTATCCTGAGGCAGCTTGAGAGAGTTGCCCTCGTATACGAAGTATACGCCGTCAGCCTTCTTCTCCAAGGTACCGTTGAGGAAGTTCATCTGAGGAGTTCCGATAAAGCCTGCAACGAAGATGTTTACGGGCTCGTCGTACAGCTTCTGAGGAGAGTCAACCTGCTGGATCAGACCGTCCTTCATAACAACGATACGGGTAGCCATTGTCATAGCCTCTACCTGGTCGTGAGTTACGTATACGAATGTTGTACCTACGCGGTTGTGAAGCTTTGTAAGCTCTGTTCTCATGGCTGCACGAAGCTTTGCGTCAAGGTTGGAAAGAGGCTCGTCAAGAAGGAACACCATGGGGTTACGAACGATTGCACGACCAAGAGCAACACGCTGCTTCTGACCACCGGAAAGAGCCTTGGGCTTTCTGTCAAGAAGATGTGTGATGTCAAGAATACGAGCTGCTTCTTCAACTCTGCGCTTGATTTCTTCCTTGGGTGTCTTATTAAGCTTAAGACCGAATGCCATATTCTCATATACGGACATATGAGGATAAAGAGCGTAGTTCTGGAAAACCATCGCGATCTTTCTATCCTTAGGTGCTACGTCGTTAACAAGACGGTCACCGATGAAAAGCTCACCCTCTGTGATCTCTTCAAGACCTGCAATCATACGAAGTGTTGTTGTTTTTCCACATCCGGAAGGTCCTACAAGAACAAGGAACTCCTTATCCTTTACTTCAAGGTTGAAGTCGGATACCGCGGTAACACCGCCCGGATACTTTTTGTAAATGTGTTTAAGCGACAAGCTTGCCATTTAGTGTTTCCTCCTTAATTAAAAAAACATAGGTTTGGATTTATAAAAGTAATAATTTTTACCTACAATATTATAACAAATTTTCACCAAAAAGAAAAGATGTTTATTTCCCAAAATTTCACGTCGATATTTGTACACTTTGCACAAATATTTTCTTTCGGTTTCTTTTTAGCAAAATTTTATTCACATAACCGTCTTAATATATTAAAATCACTCGGATTTCATAGTCAAGGATATTCTCTTTTTGGCTACGTCTACGGCAAGAACTCTGACGCTTACAACGTCTCCGACCGATAAAACGTCAGAAGGATGCTTGACAAACTTATCGGATATTTGAGAAATGTGAACCAAGCCGTCCTGATGAACTCCGATATCCACAAATGCACCGAAGTCGATAACGTTTCTGACCGTACCTGTAAGAACCATTCCGGGTTTAAGGTCAGCCATATCCAGCACGTCATCACGGAGAACGGGAGCGGGAAGATCGTCACGGACGTCTCGTCCGGGCTTTTCAAGCTCTGATATGATATCCTCAAGTGTAGGCTGTCCGACAGCAAGCTCATCCGCCAATCTTGAAACGCCGTAATCAAAAGCTTTTTTCTTTATTTCGGGTATTCCGCCGTTTTTAACGTCTGCCGCAGTATAACCGAACTTAGCAAGAAGCTTTTCGGCAATTTCGTAAGACTCGGGGTGGACGCCTGTATTATCGAGTGCAATTTTTGAATCGGGAACACGCAGGAAGCCCGCACACTGCTCATATGCTTTGGCTCCGATTCTCGGCACTTTAAGAACCTGCTCTCTGGCGGTAAACTCACCGTTCTCTTCTCTGTATTTAACTATATTTTTAGCCATAGTCAAATTAATACCCGATATATAAGAAAGGAGAGAATACGACGCTGTATTAAGGTCAACTCCCACGCTGTTTACACAGTCTTCTACAACTCCGCCCAGTGCTCCGTCAAGTCTTGCGGGCTTCATATCGTGCTGATACTGACCTACGCCTATGGAACGTGGTTCTATTTTTACAAGCTCTGCCAGGGGATCCTGGAGTCTGCGTGCGATGGATACAGCCGAACGCTGCATAACGTCAAATTCAGGAAATTCTTCAGCGGCAAGCTTGGAGGCGGAATAAACCGACGCACCCGCTTCGCTGACCACTATATATTTAACGTCTCTGTCAATTTCTTTAAGAAGCCCCGCAATAAAGATTTCGCTCTCTTTTGACGCAGTTCCGTTTCCTATAGCCACGATATCAACCTTATGCGTTGTTATCATTCGTTTAAGAATTCGCTTTGCCTCCTCTATTCTGCCCTGCGATTTCGTTGTAGGATAAACCACGGCGGTATCTATAACCTTTCCTGTTTTATCCACAA
>JAFTLM010000311.1 GCA_017455945.1 Clostridia bacterium
CCGCAAAGCTGCTGCTTGCCTACGTGCTGGGGGAGTAAGCAAGATTAAATAACAAAAATGGACACATCTTCTTGGGAAATCCCAATTAGGATGACGAAAATAATAGGTATGATATGAGTAATATAAATGATTTTAAAATTGTAAACGGTGTTTTATCAAAATACACAGGTGAAGATGCTAAGATTGTCATTCCCGATAGCGTGACGCGTATAGTAGAGTCTGCCTTTTGGGGTTGCTCGTAGTCTTACAAGTATCTTCTGCGAAGCGACAAGTGAACCTGAAAACTGGAGTAGTAGTGATTGATGTAAGGATTGCCCTGCTCAAGTTTACCGGGGCAACGAATAGGAATATGTGAATGGCGTGCCTACGCCGAAATAAACACCCAAATAACATAAAAAGGACACATCATCGTGGAACGCTCCACAATGATGTGTCTCTTTTTTAATTGAAACTTGATTTTTGCAGTAGGATATGATATTATTTCTGTATAAACTGTTTATGTTTGGCACTGTAGTGAATAAATTATACGGAGGGATTTTAATTGGGCATCAATATTTGCAAAAACTTCGACTATGAAGCAGAGAAAAATCGTTATAGAAGAGAGTTTGCATCAATCTATTCGCTGGGCTTTCTTGTAAAAGCGTTGTTTGGCAAAAATGCTGCTTGCGTTTCAGATACCTTGTTCCATGGAAAAACTGTCGAGCTTGATGATATAGTCTACTATGTAAATGATGGGAAACCGGATTTTATGTATATCATTAAAGTTGACGAGTTAAAGTACCTGATGAACAGCTCGTTTTCTGTTGTTTCAGACGGATATCATCAAATTGTACAATTGTATGATAAGATCCCCAGAACTTACGGGTATATAGCGGTCAAAAAACCCGAGGTAAACGGCAGGGAGAATACGTACCTGGGGATACTTAACGAAAACGGAAAAGAAGTGATCGAGTGTAAGTATTTGGATATCCGACCGATCATCTGCAGAACGGTTTTGCAACACGATGGGGATTATATGGGCGGGCTTTCCGATCACCGCGAAGATCTTCTTTTCTTTAGTTGCACAAACTGCTCGCGAGATTGTGACGTTTATACCTATAACGGTACACTTGTTTTTGAAAATATTGATAGGATCAACAAAACCGAGGAGAAGATCTGTTACAACTATGACTGTATCGAAGATACTTGGTGGTACACGGAAACAAAGCAAATTGAAAAAATTCATGTAGGTCTTGTCGAACTGCCCGAAGAAAACTGCAAGGAATATCAGATACCTTATGTGTACAGATATGTTTACCGGGTAAGTCTTTACGGTGATCATGCAGAGCTTGGGTATATCGGACTTGAAGAAGATGATAAACGCTGCTTGGAGGATCAGAGTGATGATGCCGATAGATCCCGTGTCCCTGAAATTCCCGTACCGAAAATAAGCCGCATCGAGATTGATACCGGCGAGGATGCGTTCAAGGTTGATAAGCGTATTCTTTACGATTTTTTGAAAAGGATCACTGAAGACGTAACGATATACAATTATATTGAAGATGATGAAGTGGACCTTTATTTCAAAATATACTTTTTTCCCGAAACAGATATATATAGAGCCGGACGCGAGGAAGAAGCGTTGAAACGCAAAAAACACGAAGAGATCGTGGACGCACTCTTTGAAACCATTGAGGATCATATACTGGGGATCAGATCGGAAGAAAGAAAAAAGCAGTTAGAAATAGGAAAAACTAAGCGGTTAGAGCGAGAAAATGCGGAGCGGTTAGAAGAAAAAAACAAACGTCAATCGCAAATCACATTGGATACCAAAGTAGCCGATTGTTATTTTGGTGACAGATATAATAGTCATTTTCTTAAAAACGAAATGACAATCGGTGAGCTTCGATCTTTAAATGGTGAATCTGTATTTAGATTTTGTTATCACGACAAGAAACTGTTCGAAGAAATCGTTACCGTTCTTCTTTCACATCATATCTATCTTGTTGATTATTCACCGATGTGCAATATTCAATCATACTTTGAAAAAATATATGAAAAAGAAGTATGTTCCATAACTATTGACGAGTTGGATTTTTCGTTCCGTACATGTGTTTGCTTGAAACGAGCAAATATTTATACAGTCGAAGACCTAACGCAACATACTGAGGATGAAATAAAAAAGATCCGCAACTTAGGAAACCGAAGTTTTGAGGAAATCCTAAAAAAGCTTGCTGGTTTAGGTGTTTCATTCAAACAGGATTCATAATCTTGACGCTATAAATAAAAATATCGGACACATCATTTGAATTTCCATTTAGATGTGTCCGATTTTTTATTTGGTTGTAATTTTACAAACTATGCGTTTTTTAGATCAAAAACAGCCAAGTTTATAACTTACTTGCTTGCCTCTTCGATAGCAACTGCAACCGCAACGGTCATACCGACCATCGGGTTGTTACCTGCACCGAGCAAATCCATTATTTGTATAAAAATCAATGTTATCAAATCTTTATCTTTTTGTTTTTAAAAGCAATTGCATAAATTCCCATAGCCGAAACAAAAGCTATAGTAATATAAACTATTGTGAAATCACCTGTTGAAGGAACATCGCTCTGTTCTTCATATACTTCTATTGATGGCATAGTCCAATCATTTTCAAGAATTTCATCACAGGGGAGGTAAATTCTGAAGTAAAGGCTAAAACTATCCTCACCAACGGGAAGCCAGTTGGGATATTTTTCGCTATCTTTGGGAGCTGTGTTGGAAACATAAATATCAATACTGCCATCTTCATTGAACACAGCGTTGCGGTCATTTATGCAATAACGGTTTTCATCGTTGGCAATGAGATATTGATCCTTTCCGTATGCTGTAATCGACCAAAACCCGAAGCCGTCATTTTTATTAAGAAGATCGAGCTGTTCCTTGGAAAGATGAATTATATAGGAACTTGCACCTGTAAGCTCATTTCCTTCGCTATCTGTTGTTGCATTAGGGTAAATTGCCATTTCAGGAGGATTGGCACCAAAGCCGCCAAGAGCTATAAGACCTCTGTAAATGTAAGCTGTACCGTAATCTCCGATAGGTGCACCGGCATAATTCCAGCATCCGTTACGCTTGTAATACTGCAAAGAACCCTGTGTACAGTTTGCAACAAGATTTTGTCTGATTCATCCGTACATCAGTGTAAGAGCCGCTTCTCCGCCGAGCGCTTCGCAGTCGAAGTCCATTCCTGCTCCAACGCCCACTGCGGAAAGTGCAGCCATCATAGGTGCATCGGCTTCTGCAGGAGGGTTCTTTTCAAGAAGTTTGTTTACTCTTTCAAAATACTGCTTTACCGAAAGATTATAAATTACATAGTTAAGAGGAACTATATCTTTATATTCTTCTTCAACTTCGCCCTTGGGAGGGGTATCCTGTGTACCGTTTTTATATTGTTCAAGAGTATACATCTTCATCTGATACTGAATTGTTCTTGTAATAATATAGCCGTCTGCGGCATTGTTTTCGTTATCTGCACATACAGTACGTCCAAGAATCCAAGCCATATTGGTGGGGCATTTGATCTCGATCATACCGTTGGGTATTTCACCTTCAAAATCAGGACCTGTAATAATGTATGTGGTTCTGCCTTCCTGATACATACATTCAACGATTTCAACTGTGTTGCTGAAAGCATCCATTAGCTGCATAATACAATAGCGATCGGTTTTGGGCATTTCCATAATAACGGGACTTTCGCTGAGATCAAGGAACGCTTGGCTATAAAGTGTATCTACATTGGGAAGTACAATATCCTTGGCATTTGCATCAGCGAAGACAGGAACGTGGCAAAATTGATTGATGGGAGCCTGTGTGTAGGTTGCACTTTCAGTATTGGTGACTTTTTCCTTGGTTACATCCATAAGTACGAGAGGGAAGGAATAGATATAAGCCTGATTGAGCCGTTCCAGTATATTGAGATCGCATTCGGTACAAATGCCCAACTGATTTGGTGTATGTTTGTGTTCAGCGGTATCATCGGCTGAAACCGGAATAATAGTTACGCATACAACCATTAACATTGCCAATACAAGACATAATGCTTTTTTGAGTGAGTTGAATTTTTTCATTATATAAATCTCCTTAATAATTTCTATTTGATATTCAATATATCACGTAATGCCTGATCGTTGGAATTTTCAACATGCTTTTTGAAATCTGCAATTGTTTTCTTACCAATGGTTCGGTAATCCATTTCAAAAACTCTTTGAATTTTGGCTTTTCTGATGTCCTCTGGAATGCCGTAAATACCAAGTATAATATTGAGTGCACCGGATATTCTTGTTTCAAGAGGGATACTGCTTCCTGCAGTCATAAGAGTTGCATATTCAATACCTGAAATCAAGAGTTCAGCTTCTTCAAATTGCACATCCGTCCATTCAAGGCGATACTGCTTAAAAACTTGTTTTGCTTTCTCTTTGTCATTTTTTCGAATTGTATTGAGGCAAATGGGACTTGTATAAGCGGAAATAAAAAAATCTTTTATGACTTCATCATCCTCACAAGCTTCTGCCATAGCCGTCAGCTCTAAACAAATTGCCATAATCGAACTGATTCCATCGTCAGCCTCATTCTCCATCTGTCTCCACTGGAATGAACAAAGCAAGTCCACAAGCTCTGCAAGTAAATGTTCTTTAGTCTGATAGTAAAAGGTGAGGTTACCTTTACTCATTTCAAGTGCTTGAGATATAGAGGATATCGTGGTACTTGAATATCCTTTTTGAAGGAATTGTTTAGATGCCTCTGCCACTATTTCGAGTTTTGTAATTGCACCTTTGTCTATTCGTGCCATTTTAAGCTCCTTTCCTCAGAATGCACGCGTCCTTTATTTTCGCCGCGTACATATAATAGCACACGTACTATTGATTGTCAAGGTCTTTTTTGATTTTTTTTAAATAATTTATTATGCTCCTGAAGCAAAAAATATTGGACACATCATCAGGCAAAAATCCCAAAATGATGTGTCCAACTTTTTTATATTCTTTTTGCGGCATGATTTTTACGACTTTTGAAAAAGTCTGAAAACCTGCCAAAAGCGAGTCAAAATTGACTTACTTGCAAGCTTCTTCGATAGCAACTGCAACAGCAACACGTCATTTGGAATGACGGGTGCTATTGTTCCCATTGGAGCAAGAAGTTTTCTTACTTGGAAGCTTCCTCAATAGCTACAGCAACCGCAACGGTCATACCAACCATGGGGTTGTTACCTGCGCCGATCAGACCCATCATTTCTACGTGAGCGGGCACGGAGGAGGAGCCTGC
>JAFTLM010000312.1 GCA_017455945.1 Clostridia bacterium
ATTCGGGGTGCTTCAATATCGGTTAAAAAGAGATGGTTAGCGTTGGTGATTCCACGCCCAGAGGGTTGTTCTCTATATACTTCTCTGCCTTTGAACGAAGATTCTCCTCAGTAATCTCCTCATACATTCCGTAAGAATCGGTAAAGTCTTTGATGAGCGTCCTTCTTGAAACAAGGGTTGTCTCTGCAATTGGAAGTATCTGCTCAGTTAGGGTAACAACTGTTTCGTTGCCGTCCATATCCGAGATAACATCATACGGGAGCAAGTCCGTATACACCGAGGTTATATCGGAATCCTGCTCAAGGCTTGTGAGGTTCTTGCCGTACTCAATGACAACTCCCGTGGACTTACCTCGTCCTTGATGATGAATCACTTGGTAGTTATCCCACTCGAATTCCCCGCCCCAAAGGCTAACAAGAGAACCTTCAGAGCCACCCAGGACTGCGCGTAGGCTTTTGGGCTTGTCAACCGAGAACTCCTTTGCCTCGGTATAATCGGTGCGAAAAGTAAAATTGTGGGGCGTCAGTGCCGCATTAAATACGTGCTCGATAGCAAGCTGCGGTGTTACGGGAGTTGATGTCCAAGCAGGCGTTGCGATGGCTGTGAGGTCATACGAGAGGTGCTGTGCGTAAATAGTGACGATACCATTGAGGGGCTTGGTGATTCGGTAGATACGGAAGACTTGGTTTGCCGAGGTGTCATTCGGCTTTGCTTTTATCAGCCGCTCCTTTCGTATTTCACCGTAAAATGCCCCCGTAATGGGGTATTTCATTACGCACTCATAAGCGCCATTACGCTCCTCCGAAACAACGCACGAAATGGTGTCCGCAAGGGTGCCAATGCCGTAGGTGGAGAAGTTGGTCGCATCTGCCTTGTAAAGAACAGGAATCATACCATCACCCACCTTGGCATCACTTCGATGCTTGTAATACCTCCGTCAAACGAGATAGCGTTTTCACCTGGTCGTAGCAACGGAAATCCCTCACCGCTGACCGTATCGTTTTTCGGTGTCGCATCGTGATAAAAGTTCATCAGCTCCGAATCGCATTCGGTGTAACCGTTCAGCGTTGTGAACGTCCACACATCGGTGCTTGAAGGGGTCTGTATCGTCAGCTTGCCCTCACCTTTGCCATTGAGTTTGAGGTAGGGTTTGGCATTGAACGGATACGGATTTGTGAGAATGAAACCCGATGCCGTGTAGGTGGTTTTCGTCTGTCCCACATAGGAATAGCGGTACGGATGACAAGTAAAGTTTACCGTAAAAGTGCCTATCTTGTTTACCTGGTCGGCAATATCGAGCTTGTTGTTGAATACCGCCTTACGGAAAAAGACGGTATCGTAGCTGTCCGATAAGGTGTGATAGCGGTCGGGTTGTGCATAAAGCCAAGCCTTAACCGCCGTCACCTTTTCGGATAGCTCTTGAATGCTTCTCGCAGGGATGAAGCAAGTGTAGGAAACGGTCGTGTTGGGAAAGCGATTATTTGAGTTAATCAGCTCTCCGTCACGACCGGGGATTGATTGAAAAGCAAGGTCGAACTTTGGGGCTGAAAAGATGTTCTTACTGCTGATCCTTACGCCCATATCGGAGGAGCGAATGCCGTTGTAGATAAAAAAGTTCACGCAAACACCACTCCTTTCC
>JAFTLM010000313.1 GCA_017455945.1 Clostridia bacterium
CGCAGTTCTTGAGGCAAAGAAGCTTGGTATTCCGGTAGTTGCTATCGTTGATACTAACTGTGATCCCGATGACGCTGATTACGTTATCCCCGGTAACGATGACGCTATCCGCGCAATCAAGCTTATCTCTTCCGTAATCGCTGACGCAGTTATCGAAGGCAAGCAGGGCGAGCAGATTGCTGAAGTTGCAGAGGCTGAGGCAGTTGAGGAAGCTACAGAGGAAGCAGCAGAGTAATTTTGAATATTTGAAAATTTAAGAAAAGAGGATATACAAATGGCTAACATTACAGCAAAAGACGTTGCCGCACTCCGTGCAAAGACAGGTCTTGGTATGATGGACTGCAAGAAGGCACTTGTAGAGGCTGACGGTGATATGGATAAGGCTATAAAGATTCTTCGTGAGAAGGGTCTTGCTACAGCCGCAAAGAAGGAAAGCAGAATTGCCGCTGAGGGTATCGTTGATATTCTCGTTAAGGGCAACGTAGCTGCTATCGTTGAGGTTAACACAGAGACAGACTTCGTTGCTAAGAACGAGTCTTTCAAGACTTTCGTTAAGGAGCTTCTTGAGACAATTATCGATAAGAAGCCCGCTGATGTTGAAGCTCTTATGGCTACTCCTTTCGCAGGAACAAGTTCAACCGTTGACGCAGCTCTCGTTGAGAAGATCGCTGTTATCGGTGAGAAGATCAGCATCCGCCGTTTTGCACTTGTAGAGGGAACCCTCTCCACATATATCCACGGTACAGGTACAACAGGCGTTATCGTTAAGTTCGAGACAAGTGCTGACGTTGCGGGTAACGAGAAGTTTGCAGAGTTCGCAAAGAACATCGCTCTCCAGCTTGCTGCAGGTAACCCCCCTGAGTATGTAAATATTGAGGACGTTCCCGCTTCCGCAGTTGAAGAGGAGAAGGCTACACTTATCGCACAGGCTAAGAACGATCCCAAGAACGCTAACAAGCCCGAAGCTATTCTTGAAAAGATGGTTACAGGTAGACTTGGTAAGTTCTATGAGAGAGTTTGCCTTGTTGAGCAGGCATACGTTAAGGATGACGATCTTACAGTTGGTAAGTACGTAGCAGCTACCGCTAAGGAGCTTGGTATGGACATTAAGATCGTTAGCTTCGTACTCTTCGAGAAGGGCGAAGGCATTCAGAAGAGAGAAGAGAACTTTGCAGAGGAAATCGCAAAGCTTACAAACAAGTAATTGTGTTAAAAGTGCTCACAGTTTTCTGTGAGCACTTTTTGGTAAAAAACACCACACGAAAGTCGTGTGGTGTTTTTTTGTGTTTTATAAGGAGCCTGCTTTAAAGTCGGCTCCTTATAAAATTCACTGATCTTGTGCCATACAAAGCTTGTAGTAAGCACCTTTTTTAGCCATAAGTTCGTCATGAGTTCCGCATTCGATTATTTCGCCGCTTTGGATAAACATAATCTTGTTACAGTTCTTAATAGTAGATAGTCTGTGAGCGATTATAAACGACGTTCTGCCTTTAAGCAACGACTCGATACCGATCTGAAGTTGCTTTTCGGTGTTAGCGTCAATCGATGACGTCGCCTCGTCAAGAATAAGAACAGCGGGATTTCTGAGCATAGTTCTTGCAAAAGCAATAAGCTGTTTCTGTCCTTGAGAAAGCATTCCGCCGCGTTCATTGACTACAGTATCATATCCGTCAGGGAAGTTCTCAATAAATTCATCAGCGCAAACCGCTTTGCACGCCGCCTTGACCTCTTCAATGGTAGCATCAAGCTTTCCGTATCTTATATTGTCGGCAATGGTGCCTGAGAAGATAAAGCTGTCTTGAAGCATAATACCCATTTGTGTACGCAGGGAACTGATAGTAATGTCGTTAATGTTTACGCCGTCAATGAGCAACTCTCCCGAGCTTACGTTGTAGAAACGGCTTATGAGGTTAACAATGGTGGATTTTCCCGATCCCGTAGGACCTACCAAAGCAATAGATTCTCCTGCATTTGCCTTGAAAGAGATGTTTTTCAATATTCGAATATCTTTTTCATATTCAAAATTTACGTTTTTGAACTCTATTTCACCCTTCATATTTTCAAGGGGTTTGGAATTTTCTCCGTCAGCGATATCAATAGGCTCGTCCATAGTCTGGAATATTCTTTCGAGATAGGAAGCAGAAGTAAGGAAATCGTTGTAAATGTTGGCAAGAGAGATAATAGGGTCCCAGAATCTCGATGCATATGTTCCCATTGCCAAAAGCACACCAATTTTTATAGATTCGGGGGAAACCCAAAGCACACCGCCAACATATACCAGGCTTACAACAAGACGCTTAAGGTTTTCACTCACTATTGAAGTCGTTACCGACATAAACGCCATTTTGTACCACGCTGTACGGTAATCCTTGTTAAGATTTTCGTATATACGGAAGTTTTCTTCCTGACGGTTGAATATTTCAACAACCTTAACGCCGTTGATATTTTCACAAGTGTATGCTGTAAGATTGGAGTTTTTGTTATTGGATATAAGATGAACTTTTCGTTGGAGGTTTTTCACCAGGAACACGAACGTAAGCAATACCGGCAATCCAAGCAAGACCAAAAGTGCAAGCTTGGCATCAAGCCAGAACATGAAAAATGCAATAAAGACGATGTTTAAAATATCAATTATCGCGTTTATGATTCCGTTGGTCAGCGTGTTCGATACGTTGTTTACGTAGTTAACGACACGAACGAGAATTTTTCCGTGAGGGCGTGAGTCGTAGTAGGAGAAGGGAAGTTTTTGAAGATGTTCAAACAAATCTTTTCGTATACTGAAAATAATATTCTGACCGATCTTCGACATTATAAATCCGCGAACTCCGCTGAGCACAGCACTTATTATAATGGTGACAAGTGTGAATATAGCAAGCTTTACCAACAGACCCGTATCACCATTTGGCATAGCTTCGTCTATAGCCGTTTGCAAAAACTTAGGGGAAAGAAGTCCCATTACCGCCGCAAGTGCAGACAGTAGAAGCGCCAGAAGCATCAAAAACTTGTACGGCTTTACATATACAATAGCTCGTTTCAGTCTTGAAAAATCCAAGTGTCGGTCAAGTTCTTCGTCAACGTCGTATTTATTACGTTTAGCCATTATTCTCACCTCCTGCAAACACGGGTAGATCGGATACGTCCTGAAGCTCGCAAATGCCTCTGTAATAAGCATTTGTGCGAACCAGTGTTTCGTGTGTACCTATGTCAAGTTTGCCGTTTTGTAAGATCATTATTTTGTCTGCGTGCCTTACAGACGAAATTCGCTGAGCTATAATGATTTTAGTTGTATTTAAAGGCATATTGGCAAGACTGTGTTGTATATATTTTTCGGTTTCCATATCGACAGCAGATGTCGTATCGTCAAGTACAAGTATGGGGGCTTCTGCAGCCATTGCTCTTGCAAGTGCAAGTCTTTGCTTCTGACCGCCCGAAATACCAACGCCGCGTTCTCCGATTATTGTTTCATAACCGCTTTCCATTTTATGTATGAATTCATCGGCGGCGGCAAGCTTGGCATACGCAAATATTTTATCTTCTTCCATCTCGGGATGGCTGTATGCAATGTTGTTTTCCACCGTGTCGGAGAAGAGGAATACATCTTGGGTAGCTATTGCAACCGATTTTCTTATATCTTCGAGTTTTCTCATTTTAAGATTAACGTCGTCAAGAAGAATTTCGCCTTCGGTAACGTCGTAAAATCTTGACATAAGATTAACCATTGTGGTCTTTCCCGAACCGGTAGGTCCCATAATGGCAACAGTTTCTCCGGGATTTACCACAAACGATATGTTGTCAAGAACTTTGTCTCCGTTTCCGGAATATTTGAAAGAAACGTTCTTAAACTCTATTTTTCCCGTTAATGGCTTGTCAGCGATTATAGCATCGTGACGACTCGCGATAATGGGACTTGCCTCACAAAGCTCGATAACCTTAACGGCACTTGTAACAAACTGTTGATAATTGTTAAGAATTGTACTTACGTTTCTCATAGGAAGCGCAAGAGCCCAGGTCAGACCGGTGAACAGCGAAAGCTCACCAATAGTAATACTGTCGTTAATAACAAGAAGACCGCCGACCAAAAGGGTTATAAACGAAAGACTTTGAGCCAAAAATTCGATTATGGGAACCACTTTCTGCCAAGCATAGGAGGCTCTCAAGCTCTCGTTTTTGTACTCCTCGCTTGCTTTTTCAAATTTTTCTATCTCGTATTCTTCACGTGCGAAGGCTTTTACAACTCTGTTGCCCTCAATATTTTCCTGTGCACTGATGTTCAGTTGGGCAAAACAATTACGCATTGAACGGTATATCGGAGCAACCTTTTTCGTGTAGAGATAAGATGTAATACCGAGGATAGGGATGACCGCCAAAAGTGAAAGTGTCAGTATAGGGCTTACAAACAGCAGAACCGTTACCGACGCGACAAA
>JAFTLM010000314.1 GCA_017455945.1 Clostridia bacterium
GGAGCTTTAGATTGCTGTCGGAGCGTACTACCGCAGGCGGCTGGGGACCGCCACCCCATCCGCCCTCACGAAACAGTTACAAGAAAAATGGAGGTGTCGAGCCGACATTTTTCGGAGTGCGACGGATATGTTCGCACAAATCATATTACGTGAACGCCGAAGGCATTCGCCCCCGCCGGTCAGGCGGTAAACTATAATTTATCTTTCTCAAAACAAAAAGCGGGCTGAATCTTACGATTCAGCCCGCTTAGCTTTATTGGATTGTAAACTGCCACTCGCCGCCTTCTGTTGTCAGAAGTCCGTTGAGAATGCTCTTGGCGGTATTGTCTGCCAGCTTGAGTGTGTAATCTCCTGCTGCAAGCGCTTCCGCAGGCTCAAAGTACCACTTAAGTCCGCCGCACATACTGCGAAGCTTTCCTTCCACCTTATTTCCGTTGCTGTCAACAAGGCTGATTGCCTCGTTTGCCGACGCTTCGGTTATAGGAGCGATAAACTGAATAAACAGTTCGTCACCGGGTGTCTCCACAGAAGAGATATAGCGGTTACTCGAAGTAATATTTCTGTCACTTACAACCACGTCACCTACCACCTTACCGCCGTAGACGGACGCAAAGGCAACTCTCGCCTCTTTGTCGCCCTCAAGGTAGTAAGAGAGTATATCATAGAATGCCGACCAACGGTCGTAGTGATAATAATTGCACTCTCCATAGGGGTAGTCGTGTCCGAGGTTATACGCCGAAATCGGGAAGTACACAAGTCCAAGCTCCTCATATCTTGCCTGAAGCTTATCCCAATATCCCCATGCGTCGTACTCGTCATAAAGTCCGCACAGAAGTATTGCGGGAGCACACCCCTCGGTAAGCCAAGCGTCGGGGAACTTTACACCGTCGCCCTCTGCCGCATATGCAATGTCCACAGAAGAATTGATGGTGGTTCCGTCCTCATACGCAAGGTAGGGCTGTTCACCGTAAACGTCGTTTCGGTTGTAGCCCGAAAGAAGCGAACGGTCTGGAGCGTCCTGTATGTTGGGGTTAGTAAGAACGCCCGCCATAGCCATCTTGGAAACGCCCATAGAAGCATAGCTTTCTTTGCTGTATCCGTAGGTATCGGCGTAGTAACGCACGCATCTTGCCGCCGCCGCGTGGGACTTGTGACCCAGATTATGCATATAGGAATAAGCATCTATATAGCCATAGCTGTCAGCTCTTGCCATAGGTACGTAGGGGTGCTCATAAATAACAGCCGTATATCCGCGCACAAGTGCCGATGTATCCATAGGTCGCTGAAGCTTGCTGACAACGTTCATATTCTGCTCGGAAGAGGAAGCTACCATAACCACAGGTGAATCCTCTCTGAATCTGGGATAAACCATATCCAGCATAAGCTCAAGAATAATGGGAGACGTGTTGGGTCTTACGCAATGGTAAACGTCAACCGCCGTCTCGTAGCCCTCAGGCTTCATACTGTTTCCCTTTTTAACGTTGAAATTACTTTCGGGATTGTTGTAAACGCTGACGATATTTTCAAGAATACCCTCGAGAGCATTGTGCTCGTAGTCGAAGTAAACAACCTTTCTCACAAGTCCGTAGCCCTCGGGAACTACATAAGCGTCTGTAGAGCTGTAGCCCGTAACAGCCGTTATAAGAGTGCTTCTGTTGAATCTGATGTACTGCACGAACCAGTCAAGGTCGGGAAGGCAGGCTGCGGGATCTTCCATAAAGTCAACCACCGCCACAACGCATCCCTGGTCAAGAAGGTCGTTTATACAGTCGATATTCTGCGCATCCGTGCAATCGTCCGCCCCCACAAAGTTCATTGTGTAGAACACTATAGGAGTCTCTTTGTCAACCGTAGTCGGCTTGAACACAGAGATTGTAACGTCAACGTCTCCGTCGGCAAGGTCAAAGGATTTTACGGGATAAATCGAGTTTGTGGCAAC
>JAFTLM010000315.1 GCA_017455945.1 Clostridia bacterium
ATACATGTAGATGTACGCACCCTTATCGTCGATGCCTTTTGAAGCACAAGAAGCAAAGACGGCTGTGATTGTGATAAGGGCCATAAGTAAAGCAATAATACGCTTTGTCATTTTTGTTTTTCCTCCTATAATAACTCTGTTACACAGAATACCATTCAATACATTATACCATTAAATTCAAAATTTATCAACACCATAAACGCGACAAATTTAATCTTTGGATAAATGCACAATAAAAGGTTTAAAAACTGTGCAATTTGAACATATTAAAACAGGCGAACCTGCAAAATCGTCAATCGATAGTATACACCATAGGCGTGTTTTCGTCAACAAAAATATTGTTAATTTTTCAAAAAGTTTACAAAGCGGGGCAAAAAAAGATGAATTTCGACAGAATAAGAGACTTGGCGTGCGAATGTGAGAGGATAGGAAAACTGCCTTTTGATATAAAAACCGAGGATTTTTTGCATTACAGCCTGTCGCGTCTGGAGCTTAACGAAAACGAGGCTAAGCTTGTGGGACGTCCCTCCGGGCGGTACGTGAGCATTTTTTCGGGAAGCGTCAGCGAGCTTGACGGTGAAAGTGCCTCCGATATATCGGAGGCACTTTCACGAGAACTTGCTCTTATGGCAAAAGCGGTTACGGGTAAGGACGCGTCTTGTTTGAAGGCGGTACTTGCGGGGCTGGGAAATCGGAGCGTGGGCTATGATTCTTTCGGCGCCCGTGTTTGCGAGATGACTGCACCGTCGTCAAGACTTGCCGTTTTCAAGATTGGCGTACCGTCACAAAGCGGATTGACAAGCTCGCGGTTTTTGCGGTGCGTTGCCGATTGTGCAAAAGCCGATTTGGCGGTCGTGCTCGATTCGTTGGTGGCGAAGAGCGAGGAACGGGTGGGCAGGATTATACAGCTTGCCGACAGCGGGGTAACGGCGGGGAGCGGAGTGGGAAATCACTCGGACAGAATAGACGGAGATGCTTTGGGAATTCCCGTGATAGCCATAGGGCTTCCCACCGCCTTGGAAACCGAGGGGAGTCTGATGAAAATGGGCTATCTGGCGGTGTCTGCTCAAGCTGAAAATATCGCAAAATCAGGTGCAAGAATAGTCTCTCGGGGAATAGAGATGCTTTTTGCGGATTGAAATCCAAATCGGAACAAATCGTTGTCAAAATTCGAAAAAAATTCCGAAAAAGAAAAAATATTTTCTAAAATAAGAAAATTTTTTCAAAAACCTCTTTACAAATCGCAAAAAATGTGGTACAATGCACTTGAAAGAGAAAAGGAGGAGTGCATATGGATTATATCGAAAGAATAAAAAAGATAAAAAGCGAACGCAAAATAACAAATGATATGCTTTCGGAAATGACGGGGATTCCTCTGGGAACACTCAGTAAGATTCTGGCGGGAATAAGTGATTCGCCAAAGCTGTCAAATATAGTGGCTATCTGTAATTCGCTGGGCTGTTCGCTTGATTACATTATTTTGGGAATACCCGAAAATCTCAACAACTATACTCTGGAAAACGGCGAGATAAAGCTTATAGAAAATTACAGAAAGCTGGACACTCACGGCAAAGAGCTTTGTGCGTTGGTGATAGACAAGGAAATGCAGAGAGTTACCTGTTCCGAATACTCGGAGAAGAGCGTTTCCAAGACGCTTTCGCCCGAAGAGGTGCGTTCGAGAATTGCGTCGGCAGGCGTTTCGTCGCGTTTTGGAAAAAGACCTATTATGCTGTACGACCTTCCTGTTTCGGCAGGCCCCGGAGAATTTCTTGACGAAAGTACGGGAGAGGAGATATACATTCCCGACAATACAAAGACCGCCGAGGCGGATTTTGCTTTGAAAATAAAAGGAAACAGTATGGAGACCAAATATAAGGACGGAGATATTCTTCTGGTTTCGGACTGTGACAGCGTAGAGGTCGGAGAGCCCGGAATATTCCTGCTTGACGGAAACGGATATTTCAAAATATTCGGAGGCGACAGACTTATTTCGCTTAATAAGGAATACGGAGATATTATGCTTAAGGACTTCCACGACGTGTGGTGCGGCGGAAGAGTTATAGGAAAGCTGAAACGCAGATAAGAGAATTTTACTTCCCGTTAGGAATTGAATTAAAAAAAGGAGATGGCTTGTTAAGCCGTCTCCTTTGCTTTTTAGTTGAATTGCCGCGTATCAACCGTGCCAAACCTGTCATAAAAGCCGTCTTGTCGGCATAATGTGTATCGGACGAGGTGAGGACATGGAGAGCTTGATAATAAACAGAAAACGCCTGCCGACGTATATTTCCGAGCTTTTGCCGAACCGCCTGCTCACGGCACTTGAAAATGCGGGCGAACGGTGGGAGATAGAGGAAATAAGGCTGAGAAAAGGCTGTCCTTTGTGGATTTGCAACGGCAGAAAAAATATTATGCTTGACGTTACGGTGAGTGCCGAGGAGCTTGAGGAAACGCTGCTTAACGCCTGCGGCGGAGCTCTTTATTCCTGTGCCGAAAGCATTGTCCGCGGTTTTGTCAGCACCCCTCGGAACGTCAGAGTGGGCGTTTGCGGAGAGTGGACAAAAGGAGGGATAAGAAACATAACCTCCCTTGCGGTCAGAGTCCCGAGACGGCACAGAACAGACGCTTCGGGAGTAAGAAAATTGCTTGAAGAGTTTAAGATGACCAAAGGATTGCTTCTCTTTTCTCCGCCGTTGGGGGGCAAAACCAGCTTTTTGAGAGAAATCGCAAGAGAGCTGGCATCGGGGGAGGATCCTTTGCGTGTGGCGGTGGTTGACACACGGGGAGAACTTGGATTTTCGCTGGACACGCCTTCGCTTAACCTTGATATTCTTTCGGGGTACCCAAGACGGGAGGGACTTGAAATAGCGTCAAGAACACTGGGAGCACAGGTTGTGATATGTGACGAGATAGGTGCGGTAGAAAACGAGGCTGTAGCCGAGCTTCACGGCGGCGGAGTTCCTCTTGTTGCTTCGGTACACGCCTCCACGCTTGAGGATCTGCTCTCAAAACGCGGTATAGCCGAGCTTCACAGAGACGGCGTGTTTGGCGGATACCTGGAGCTTGACAGATACCGTACGCCTCCGTACATTGTTCATAGGCGTTAAAAATAGAATGGAGCGAAAATGTTAATTAAGCTGATAGGTGCGGCAATGCTGTTCGCCTGCGGAGGCTATTACTCCAAAACGGCACGTGAAAAAGCCGAAAAGGAGCTTTCCGAGGTTGAATTTGCTTTGTCGTTGATAGTGCGGATAAAAAGCGAGATAGCCGATTACGGGGTGCCGTTGGGCGAAATATTGAAAAGTGCCGGCGTAAACGGCGGTTCCGAGGGCGTTTTGAGAGAGCTGACCTGTGAAAAAGTGAAAGAGTGCTTGTGCGATCTGAATTTGATAGGGCGTGGCTACGGCAAAGAGGAATTGAGAATATGTGATAAAATTGCGGAAGGACTTGGGGCTTTGAAAAAAGAGACGGAGGCAAGGGTACGTGAAGTGACAGCGATATCGCGTGTGAAAGGCTACGGAGTTGCCGCGGCGGCGGTCATACTGTTGCTGTGACCCGCCCTTGCGTGAAAAAGGAGAAAAATGGACATTAGTTTGATATTTAAAGTGGCGGGGGTAGGACTTTTGGTGGGCATACTGTCGCAGATATTGGCGAAATACGGACGGGACGAGCAGGCTATGTTTGTGGGCTTGGCGGGGATTCTTACCGCACTTCTTTTTTTGGTGGGCGAGATAGGCGAGCTTTTTGAAAGCGTAAAAGAGGTGTTTGGGCTTTGAACGTCATAGACACCCTGAAGATATGCGGAATAGCAATACTGGCGGCAATTTGCGTGTCTGTGGTGAAAAGGATAAATTCAACCTTTGATGTTCCTATGCGGTTGGCGGCGGCAATCGCCTTTTTCGGCTTGGTGTTGGGAATGTCGGTTCCGCTTTTTGGATACCTGTCGGAGCTTGTTTCCTCCTCAGAGCTTGCGGCGTGGCAGGGCGTGCTTTTCGGTGCGGTGGGCATAGCCTTTCTCACTCACGTTACAGCTGAAATCTGCAGGGAGTGCGGGGAGGGGAGCCTGTCGGGATACGTAGAGCTGGCGGGAAAAATCGAGATACTTATACTGTGCCTTCCTCTTGTGAAGGAGCTTCTTGAGGAGGTGGAAAGGCTTGTGGGTTAGAATTGTCTTTTTCTTGGCGGCGATTTTTCTGATGTGCCTGCCTGTTTCGGCGGAAACAGAGGGGCTTGCCGACGTAGAGGCGGAGTTTTCACAGATGATGACAGCGATTCCCGACGACGTTGCAAAGCTTTTGCCCGACAGCTTTTTTGACGGTCCTCTTAACGCCGCCGAAGGACTTGACGGCACGCTTGAGCCGAGCTTTTGGTGGAATGTGGTGTGGGGCGAGCTTACGTTCGGAATGCGGTCGGTTACTCCGATTTTGCTTTCGATTTTGGCGGTGCTTATCGTTTCTGCCATTGTTTCGACCTTTAAGGATACTCTGCGTTCGGAGGCACTTTCGAGTGCCGTCGGACTTGCCGTATCGGTGGTTATAGTGTCGTTCCTTGTGAAAAATGCGGTTTCACATATAGAAGCCGTGACGGTTTATTTCGGTAGACTTTACGACGTCTGTCTGGCTATGCTGCCGGTTATGGGAGCCATTTTGGCTATGGGTGGAAGCGGAATGGCGGCGGTGGCTACCCACGGTGGATTTTTGCTGGTGCTTGGGGCGTTGGAAGCCTTTGTGGGGCAGGCTTTCGGCGGCATAGCGGGAATGAGCCTCGCTATGACTGCCGCCAACGCGGTCAGCGTTAAATTCAGACTTTCGGCGGTGGCAAGAGCAGTACGCAAATGCTTTGGAATCTTTTTCGGAGTAATTACGGCAGCGTTGGGCTTTATCATCTCTCTGAAAATAGGCATCGCGGCTGCGGGTGACAGTATGGCGATGAGGGGGGCAAAGATTTTTGCATCCAATGCGATACCCATAGTCGGTTCGGCGGTGGGAGATTCGCTGAAAACGCTGGTCACGGCACTTTCCTATATAAAAAGCGTTTCGGGAGCGGTGGGCATAGTTGTGATATTGCTGTTGGTCCTTCCGGTTTTTCTGAACATATGGCTGTTTCGTGCCGGGCTTATATTGCTGTCGGGAGCGGCGGAGATGCTGGGGTGCGACAGAGAAAGAGATTTGCTGTCGGGGGTGGTGTCGGTGTACGGATATATGCTTGCGGTGGTAGCCGTTACGGCGGTGATATTTATAATAATGATAACTCTGTTTTCAAAGACAGCGTTGGCTTTCGGAGGTTAGAGTGGGCAGATACGTATACGGACTTATATGTGCATCGCTTGCGTTGGGAGCCCTTGAACTGTTGATACCCGAAAATGCCAAAACACGTCCATACGTGCGGCTTATATTCG
>JAFTLM010000316.1 GCA_017455945.1 Clostridia bacterium
GTGGGCTTGTGGAGTATTCTTATCGCAGAGTCGGTCTTGTTGATGTGCTGACCGCCCGCACCGCTGGAACGGTGAGCGGTTATTTCAAGGTCCTCGTCGCGAAGCTCTATTTTATCAACCTCGTCAAATTCGGGCATAACTTCTATTGATGCGAAAGATGTCTGTCTGCGTCCTGCCGAGTCGAAGGGGGAGACACGTACAAGCCTGTGGACTCCGTTCTCGCTCTTGAGATATCCGTAAGCGTTAAGTCCCTCAACCGTTATTGTAGCACTTTTAAGCCCCGCCTCTTCACCGTCAAGCCAGTCGATAAGCTTTACGGTGAATTTGTTACGCTCTGCCCAGCGTGTTATCATTCTGTAGAGCATCTGTGCCCAGTCCTGAGCCTCTGTTCCGCCTGCACCGGGGTGGAAGGATACGATGGCGTTGTTCTTGTCGTATTCTCCGGAGAGTAAAACCTCTATACGTTTTTTCTCTTCTGCCGCAATTATTTCGGCGAGCTCATTTTCAACCTCGGGAACCGATGATTCGTCGTTTTCCTCTATTGCCATTTCGGCAAGAACTATTGCGTCTTCAAGCTTTGCGCAAAGGGCATCGTAGTCCTCGATTGCGTCCTTTGTTTGCTTTATGGTTTGAAGCACCTTGGATGAATTTTCTTGATTGCTCCAAAAATCCTGATCCAACGTCTGCTTTTCAAGCTCTTCTACAGTAGAACGTTTTTCGTCTATCTTCAGTGCCGAACCAAGTTCCTCAAGGTCCTCACGCAGTTTGACGAGCTTGTATTTTGCCTCTTCGAGTGCGATTATCAATGTAGCCTCCTGTGCCGCTCTGGCGGCTGTTTGTTGTAAAAAATGATATTATTATATATTATACCATATATCTATATGTTTTTTCAAGGGGTTTGAGAAATTTTCTTGTAAAATTAATTGTTAAAATCCGTTGACAAATCGGATAAAAAGTTATATAATAAATGAGAATAAAGAATACGGAGGTATAAGAAATGAAAGTAACAAAGGAATCTATTATCGGCGACGTTCTTGATTTTGACGTTGATACAGCTCGCTTTTTCTTTGAAATCGGAATGCATTGTCTTGGCTGCCCCTCGGCAAGAGGTGAGTCTATAGCGGACGCTTGTGCCGTTCACGGAACAAATGCTGACGAGCTTGTTGAAAAAATCAATAAATATCTTGCATCCAAGTAAGAACACACCGTCCGGCAGACATAAGCCTGTCGGGCGGATTTATTTTGTGCGAAAGGGAGACTAATGCAAAATACGACTTTGAGCAACAGACTTATGACGGCGGTGAGATTTGTCAGAAGGGGCAAGCTTTTTGCCGATATCGGAACAGATCACGCCCATTTGCCCATATATTTGTATGAAAATAAAATCGTTGAAAATGCCATAGCGGCAGACGTAAATCCTATGCCGCTGGAGATAGCCAAGAAGAATATCTCGCTTCACCGTGCCCAAAAGGGAATAGAGACGGTGCTTTCCGACGGACTTGAAAAGTTGAAGAGCTACGCACCTGACGATATCGCAATTTTCGGTATGGGCGGTGAGCTTATTTGCCGAATAATCTCAAATGCCGAGTGGACCAAAAATAAAAATGTACGGTTGATTTTGCAACCTATGACAAAACATGAGGAAGTGCGTAAATTCTTA
>JAFTLM010000029.1 GCA_017455945.1 Clostridia bacterium
AGAGGTGCCAAAGGTTCGAATACTACCTCCGAATACGTTTCCATAGACAATGCGGGAAATATTTACGCATACGTAAACGGTGCCACGAAACAGGTGTATACGAATACCGACAGCACAAAATTTATTGATGTTTCTTTGGTTTGGTATGACGCTACCAATACCTATTCTCTGTACGTTAATGATACTCTTGTTGTCGAGGCTATGCAGCTAAAAAACAATTACAGAGACGCATCTAACGTATCTGTAAGCTTTAGCGATGATTTTTTGGTATCGTCTCGTGCACTTATCGGAGATCTTCGTTCTATGGAGATTTGCCGCGGAAACTCTACAAAGTTTGGATTTGATATTGATGATATTTCGCTTAAAAGAGTAGAGACTGCACAGCGCGGAAGAGTGTATTACAGCAACAGCTTTGATGCTCTTTACGAGGGCGTTACGGTGAGAAAGGGCTCAAACAGTAACGTTTACAGATATACAAACGGTTCTGAAACAAACATAGCTCTTGCGGAGGTTTCTGACAGCAACAAAGCTCTTCGGGTAGCAAGCGGTTCCTCCTTTGCGCTTGCAGATGACCACTATCAACTCTTTACGCAGAATAATCTTGTGATTGAAGCGAGAATAAAGGCAAAGCCTACACACAGTAATACAGTGGAAAACGGCGAAACCAAGATAGTTTATAAATCTCTTATAGCCCTGCACGATAAGATAAATTGGTTTGGCATGCTTTACGTTGACCCTGACGGAAACCTTTATCTTGAAGGAAACAAGCCCAAAACTCTTATCGGCGGATATAAGCTTGACGGAGAAAATTGGCTTGATATTACTGCGGTGCTTATCAAAAATAATGATAATGCGGGTAAATTCGGCACCTTTAAATCGGGAACCAACACTTCCGGTAAAAATACTGTATATTCTATTGCATATTATATTAACGGAGACTATGTCGGCTCTACAGGTGAACAGGTCTTCTACGAGTGGAAAAAGACTTCAACCGATTCCGCAACGGGGATCAGTTCCGGTTATACAAGCAACAACCGTAAAATAAGCATAAGCTATACCGAGGTTACGGGCACAGAAAATTCGCCCCTTGATTTGACAAACCTTGAGATCGTTGCTAACGGTGTTACTCCTTTGGATTCCAAAGGCAACGGTATATACTCGGATACAAACCACATAATATACAAATCCGAAGACGGACTTGTATATTATGATGTTGAGTATGACACGGACGGCACAACACAGCTCCGTTATTCCACCATGACTGTTGAGGCGTCCGCGGATGCAAACGTTCACGATACCATAACTTTCTTTGCAGGTGTAACCTTTGAGGGAATGATAGACGATATAAAGGTTTATGAGGGAACGTCTCCGGAGTGGTACTATGAAAACATAAATTCCGTAAAGGGCGGCGATATATTGAATGCAGATTTCGGAAAGCTTGCCGCGTCCGGCGGAAACGCAAAAGCACAGACAAGTATAGGTACGGATACCGATATACTTGGAATATTCCGTTCCGGCGAATTTCTCAACAGCAAACTTGTGCGTAAAACAGCCGCAGGCGTTGCGGTTACCGCAGAAGCTAAAAACGTAACACAGGCAGACTATTCCACGTTTACTCTTAAAACCAACTCCGGTGGCGGAGATTGGTTTGACTTCTTTGTGCCCGTTCCTGCGAAAAAAGATGGTGTGATTGAGGCTGAATACAGCTTTGAGATCACTATGAAAAATATAAACATAACCGAAGGTTCTTCGGCATATTCCGGACAGTTCCACCTCTTCAGACAGAGAATTGAGGATGAATACGACAACAACGGCACAACTAAAGTAAAGGCGTTTACAAGCGGAGATCTTTTATCGATTGATGCGGAGCTGAAACTTTGGGGAGGAAATTATTTAGCTGTCGGAAACGACGAAAGATTTGCTCTTTGCGATGTCAACGGAAATCAGATAGTCCTTGATAACAATAACTGGAATACTGTTCGTGCAGACGTGTATTGCCTGAAAGGTAACGGTAATAATTATTTTGCCATAAGCTATTACTATAACGGCAAACGCCTCTATCTTGAGGACGGAAGTGTTGCTTACCGCGTAGAGGATAGCAGAGTTACGCAGGTGCTGGCTGACCACTGGGGACAACCCAACCACAGAGTGCGTATTTCCCAGGCTCTTGGAGGGGACAGCATAACTCTTGACGTTAAGTCGATCAAGATAAATGCAAACAACGTTGAAAAGCCCGTATACAACGCACCCGACGGCGTTCAGGCGTCGGTAAACAACAAGGTATCCGTTTTTGAACTTGAAGTACCGAAGTACACCAATGCAAATACAGATAATTTCTACAGTGCGGTAAGCTTGAATGAAGATACCGCGGCTGACGGACTTGTCTTTGTTGACGTTAAGAACGAAACGCTTGCCGTTCGCAACGGAAAGAAATACTATACTCTTTGCGATAAGGACGGAATTTCAATAACTTTGGGTGATAAGGCGCCTGTGGTTGCCGTAGTATACGATGATATTAACGGTACCGCGAGATATTACGTAAACGGAACGTTTGCGTATATAAAAAATGGCACGGAGCTTGCTCCCGCGGTAGAGCTTGATAGTACGTCGAGTCTTAAGGCGGCGCTGGAATCCGGGTATGCGCTCTTTAAGGGCTTTGAATGTGATCGGTCGTTTATAAAGGCAGATGACTATAAATTGAGTGTTTCAAACATCAACGACAGAGACACCGCCGAGGTGATAGGATATCAGGAAAGCACCATTGAAAACGGTATTCGTATTATTGCCGGTGTTGACAGCCTCTACTATTCAAACGTTGGATTTGAGGTCAAGATCTTTGAAAACGGAGAATTGAAGAAAGACTACGACGTTAAGGATAACCTTGTGTTTGATAGCGTCATAGCAGACGGCGAAACTATTACCGCGGGAAGCAAGGGATATAAATATCTTGCTACTCTCAACGTAGATAATCTTCCCAAAACCATTCCCGAAAACAGCTATCTGTTGATACGTTCTTATACTGATGTAGCCGGTAACAAGCACTACGACAGAGAAGCCAAGCTTGCGGTAAGCGAGGATGGATACGCCTTCGTTCAAATAAGCGATAAAGACATATACAATAAAAAGCAGGCGGTGCTTCTTATAGGTCAGTCCAATATGTCGGGAAGAGTCGATCTTGCTACTGTAGAGGCTATTTCCGATGATAGAATAACCATGATGCGTAACCTTGAGTGGGTTCCTATGGCAGAGCCTATTCATAATGATAAATCGATTGCGGGGGCGGGAATTGCTGCAAGCTTCGCAAAGGCATTTGTTGAAAACTTTGACTGTGAATTGGGGCTTATTCCCGCGGCAGTAGGCGGAACAAGCCTTGCGCAGTGGACAAAGGGCTATTCCGGCGATAGCGATTTCGATCTTTACGAAAAAGCACTTGCTATGGCAAAGGAAGCGCAGAAGGACAGCGAGATATGTGCTATTCTTTGGCATCAGGGCTGTAGCGATACAAAGAATTCACAGTATGCCGAAAAGTTTAAGGTTATTCTTGATGACTTTATTGCCGATCTTGGACTTGATCCGGAAAAGATTATAATAATCAGCGGTGAGCTTGCTCCGCAGAAGGGTACGAATGCCGATCTGGTTAACAATGCTCTTGCAAGTCTTGTTGACGATTACGATAATTATGCGGTGGCAACGACGGAAAACTTGCTTACGCTTGATGAGAATACTCATTTTGACGCTCCCAGCCTTCGTGTGCTCGGTTACCGTTATTTCGCCCATTTCTATAAATTCGTAACTGGCAAAACTTATGAGTTTGTAGACGATATCGAGCATTACAGAGTTATTCCCGAAGAAGATGAAACGGTTGACACCAACCTATATGTTGCAGACGTGAGCTTTGATAATCTTACGGCGGGAACTTCTTATACAGAAACGGCACTTGCAGGGAACCTTGATTTCAGACCGAATGGAAATTCAGTGTCTGTAGTTGCCAACGGAGTAGATGCAAACGATAAGTATATCGGTATAAACTGGACAAAGGGCAAAACACCTCCGTTTGTAGACGTAACCACTCCATATGCTAAGGGCAATATAGTGGTTACCGAGGTTAAATTTATGATGAACGACGGCTTTTGTGCCTCCGGACCGATGCTTAAACTCGTACAGCTTAAACCCTCTGTGTCAAGTATACATTTGATAAGGGTGGGGCTTGACGGAACCCTGTATAATACTAATGGTACGGGTACAGGAGCAGCTCTTGTAAACCCGGAAACCGGCAGTGCATACACACTTGACAGGTTCGAGTGGACTACTGTAAAAGTTGTTTGCGATTTAGCAAAGAATACAAAGGATATTTACATTGACGGTACGCTTTGCCTGGATAATGCGGCACTGGCTTCTTCCGTAGACGAATCCTCGTCCTTTGTGACCGCATCTACGAGAATAATGCAGTACGATCCTTATACCGGTAACGAAGACAGAAGCGGAACTATTTTCGTTGAGGACTTCAAGTCCTATCATCTTCCTATAGCAAACGTTGACTTCGAGAACTTTGAAACACAGTCCATAACTTCGGTTATTACCTTGAACGGTGTATCCTTCTCGGCTACTGCTTCCAAAACTCCTATGGCTATAGTTGAGAGCAGCGATAATAAATATGCCTCTATCAGTAGCATAGTGTCATCCAACAGCAACGGATTTATGGATATCTCCACTGCTTCAGTAGCGGGAAGAGATCTTACCGTTGAAGGAAAGTTTAAGATTGGAAAATACATTGGTAACGCTTTTGCCGCAAAGGGAAATCTGTTCAAGCTTCTTGATGCTAACAGTACAACAATAGCACTTGTTGGACTTGCCGCTGACGGATCGCTTCACGATTACGTATATACAACGGACAACTTGTACCCGTCTGTGGGTGAAAGTCTTGGAGTAACTCTTTCCGAGACCGAATGGACGACAGTTAAGGTTGTCTGCCATTTTGCAACCAATACAAAGGATATTTATATAAACGGCACGCTTGTTAAAGAGGGCGTCGCACTCTACCGTACAGATAAGTATTCTGCGTATACTCCCGCTGTAATGAGAATAATGCATTTTGGCGGAAGCGGAATAGGTACGCTCTTCGTAGACGATTATAAGGCTTATAACTGATTAATTTAAAAGCTAAAAACACTATAGCCCGAACAGTACTGTTCGGGCTATAGTGTTTTATGAGTTTTATCTGTTTTTCATCATCTTGTCTTTTATGATGTTGAAATATACGTTCCAGTCACGACGGCTTAAGTAGTGTCCGTCGTGGCGTATCTGATAACAAATATTGCCGTCGGCAAAAACCGATTCGGGGGTGGGAAGTCTGTCGGGGTGAACAAAGCCTGTAAGACCTAAGTTTTCCCAAGCCTTGGACGCCGCACAGCAGCTGAGATATTCAGCATCGGGGTCAGCCCACTCGTCAAGCTCCGCGCTTCCTACTATAAGAGTTCTCGGAGCAATGGTCGCAAGAAGCATATGCTGGTCAAAGGTCAGCTTGCTTTCGTCAATATAGTTAGTGTAATTCTTGCAGAACCAGTAAGGGAAAGTCTTGGTTATAAACTCAATGTGTTCGCCCTTTTTGTCGCGGGTTATAGAAGCACCGCTGCAACCCGAATCATTGGAAATAACGTATTTGAATCTGGTGTCAAGCATACCGGTCACAAGTGCGGTCTTTCCAAGGCGGGAATGACCTATAACAGCGGCGTTGTCAAAGTCGAGACAATCCAAAGTCATCGCGTAATCCATAATTCTCATAGCCGCCCAAGCCCACATAATTATTTTGCCCGAGTCGCTTCCTTGACGTTCACCGTCAGGGAAGAGAATTCCCGAAAGCTTGTCGGTCATATCGTTTTTGTCTATGGTAACGTCGTTAAAATCGAAATGGAAAGCCGCGAAACCGTTATTTATAATTTCTTCGGCGGGATAATATTTGTTGGGAACTCCGGGCTCAAAATCTATGTGTACAAAGAAAGGATATTTGCCGGGCTTGTTGGGGATAACCGATGTAAACGGGAAAGAAAATTCGGTTCCGTATATTTCGGTATGTGCTACAATAGTTTTGTGGGTAGCGGTTGCTGCGGCAAAACGTCCGTTTGCTCCCTTTACTTCAAACTCTAACTTCGTGGGAGCAGGTAACGGTATGCCGTATTCTTCTCGGCACAGAATATCTATGTACTCTTTTCTGACAGCATCCCATTCTTCGGGGGCGAAGTCTTTAATTGGCTGAAAAACTCTTTCTTCAAGTAATTCTTTTATCATAATGTTTCTTCCTCCGGATTTATTACACTCATTATATCATCTACACCGTTTTTTGTCAACAAAAAAACAAATTTTAATTTATGATGTTTATTTTTGTCAAAGGTATTGAAATATTTAAAATTATAGTGTAAAATATAATAGAGTATTTTTGCTTGTAAAGGAGAAGTATGGTACCGCAAACAAAGATAATAACACCGTTTTTGAAATTAAAAACCGTGTGTACAGATAAATTTAAGACCGAACGTATATCAGTAACCGTGGAAACCTTGCCTCATATAAGACAGACTCCTGTAGAGCGATTTGTTTTTTCGGTTTTGAGAAGAGGCTGTAAAAATTACCCTACCCAACGTTCGTTGAGCATACGTTATGATGAACTTTATTCGGCTATGGTTTCTCCCGTTTTCGTTGCTGGAGGAGGAAAACACAGATTTGGATTTTCTGCCGAGATTTTAAGCAGTGAATTTGTTGATAAAAACATTTTTGAAGACACGCTGGAATTGATTTTTGATATATTCTGGAATCCATTGCTTGATGAAACCGGTAAGTTCCTTGAAAAATATGTAGAGAGCGAACGCGAAAACATTTGCGATATTGTGAGATCTGTAAAAAACAATCCCAGAGTCTATGCGATGAAACGTTTTTTTGAGATAATGTACGAAGGAGATCAATATTCTTTTTCAACGCGTGGCAGTGTAGATACGGTTAATTCCATAACGTCAGACGAGCTTATAAAGGCTTACAGAAATCTTGTTGAAAAATCATCATACGAAATTTTTTACGTAGGACCGAAGAGTGCTGATGAAGTAGAAGAAACAGTTGTGAATTTTTTTGAAAAGAATGATTTTGGAAAAGAACGGACAATCGCAAGCAACGTAATGTTTGCCGTTGACACCGAAAAAGTAAAACGGATAGACGAAAAGATGCAGCTTTCCCAAGGAAAACTTGTTGTCGGCTTTAAAAGCGGAATAAACATAACCTGTGGCAAAGACTTTTATGCTATGGTTATGCTCAACGAAATATACGGAGCAACTGCTGTTTCGAAGCTGTTTTTGAACGTGAGAGAACGTTTGGGACTTTGTTATTATTGTACTTCCAAATACGATGTCCATAAAGGCTGTCTTTATGTAGTTTGTGAGATGGAGCCTCGCGATAGAAAAAAAGCCGAAAAAGAAATAATAAAATATCTTGAAGAAATAAAAAAAGGCCGCATATCGGACGGTGAATTTGAATCTGCAAAAAAATCATTGTTGAGCGTGTATTCGGAAACCCTTGATTCGGCTGTGGCAATCGAAAGATTTTATACTCTTCGCGAAGAATACGGCGTTGAGGATACGGTCGATGATGCCAAAAATGCCATTAATGCCCTGACCCTATCCGATGTTTTACGTGTCTCAAAAAATATAAAATTGGATACGGTGTATTTCCTTTGCGGAGACAAGGAGAATTGCGGCGATGATTGAAATTTCAGATTTTAAATTAAAAGAGAAATACTATAAATTCAAGCATAAAAGCGGGCTTGATATTTACGTGTTCCCCAAAAATATGACTTGCTCATATGCTATGTTCGGTACCGAATACGGCTCGGTTGACAACTGTTTCAGAATAAAGGGCGAAACAGAATATACCTCCGTTCCGGATGGAATTGCTCACTATCTTGAGCACAGAATGTTTACCCAAAAGGACGGAAGCGATATAACCGAAAGGTTTTCTGCTTGCGGAGCCGATTCCAATGCGTATACGTCCTCTAATAAGACGGTTTATCTGTGTAATTCTTCGGATAATTTCAAGGAAGCATTGGCAGCACTTGTTGAGTTCGTTACAGAACCTTATTTTACCGAAGAGCTTGTGGAGAAAGAGCGAAATATTATTATCCAGGAAATAAAAATGTCGGACGATTCTCCTTACTCACGCTGTTATCAAGCCTTGATGGAAGCGATATATCATCACAACAGTGCAAGAGTGGATGTTGCAGGAACGGTAGAAAGCGTTTCCGAAATAACGGCAGATATGTTAAATAAATGCTATAATACGTTCTATACACCAAATAATATGGCACTTGTGGTTTGCGGAAATATTTCGCCCGAAGAGGTTGCGGAGGTTGTGGAGTATTCTGTTCCCGAAAGCTATGTGGCTCTTGATGTTGAACGTAAATACTGCGATGACGAACCGCGTTCTGTTTATAAAAAGCTTGTCGAGGCGTATATGGACGTGGCAAAACCTATCTTTTCTATTGGCATAAAAGACATCGACATTCCTGCCGACAATACCGAAAGAATGCGAAAGTTTACGGCAATGGGATTGCTGTGTGAACTTCTGTTTTCAAGATCGGGCGAATTGTATAACACCCTTTTTGAAAGCGGAATGGTGACTCCGGATTTCGGTGGATCGTATACTTCGTCAAAGACTTTTGCTTATACGATGGTATCGGGAGAGGCAGACGACCCGAAAGAAGTTTTGAAGTATATAAAGAAATATATATCCGAATTTCAGTTTGATGAAAATGATCTCACTCGGTGCAAGCGTGTCCTTTATGCTGAATTTCTTATGGATTTTGATTCCACAGAAGAAATAGCGAATAATATGGTAGACTACATTTTTGAAGGCTTTGATCTGTTTGAGTACGCTCATATGATAGAAAATATAACGGTTGATGAGATAAAAGACCTGTTGACGAAAATGTTCAAGGAGGAATATTTTTCTATGTCGGTCGTTTATCCCATTGAGGAAGAAAGGAAGTAGTTTATGAAGACAACAGTAGGTTTTCCCGGATTGGGAATCGGGGATTTTACGGTAAACAGCGAAGCTGTTTATCTGCCTGTGTTTGGCGGGCTTTCTATAAAATGGTACGGAATAATAATAGCACTTGGTATGGTGCTTGCATTTGTATATGCGGGCTACAGAGCCAAGAAAAACGATATTAAGTTCGATGACGTTATAGATCTTGGACTTTTTGCCGTTATATTCGGAGTTATAGGCGCAAGACTTTATTACGTTGTTTCCGAAGTGTTGGCAGGAAAAGGCTCGTATAAAACCTTTTATGATGTTATTGCCATTTGGGAAGGCGGTCTTGCCATTTACGGCGGTGTAATAGCGGGTGCATTAGCCGTGTTTATTACATCAAAAATCAAAAAGATGAATTTCCCGCTTTGCGCGGATATCATTCTTCCCGGTGTAATGATAGCACAGGCACTTGGAAGATGGGGTAACTTTTTTAACGGTGAGGCACACGGCGGATTGGTTTCACCCGGTAGTCCGCTCTATTTCCTGAGAATGAGGCTTAGCCACCCCCACAATATTGATATGAGTGCTGTAGAAGGCTTGGCGGAAGTACACCCCACCTTCCTTTATGAGTCACTTTGGAATGTGATTGGCTTTGTTCTGATAAATATTTTATGGAATAAAGGTAAGAAAAAGTTTGACGGCGAAGTCGGTCTTTGGTATGTTGCCTGGTACGGCTTTGGAAGAATGTTTATAGAAGGTCTTCGTACCGACAGCTTGGGCAACGGCGGCAACTTCAGGATTTCTCAAGTGGTGGCACTTGTAAGTATGCTCGTAGCGGTTGGCGTTATAATCTGGCGTAGAACAGTTATAAGCAAGGAGGCAAAGGCGGTTGCCACAGTGGGGGATGCAACAACAAATGAAAATAACGAAACAACTGAAAAGGAGAACGAAAATGGCGAAAATAATTGACGGAAAAGCTATTTCAAAGCAAATAAGAGAGGAAATCGCGGCAGAGACAGCCGAATTTGCCAAAAACAGCGGATTTAAGCCCGGGCTTGCGGTTATTATAGTAGGCGAAGACCCTGCTTCTCAGGTGTATGTTCGTAATAAAAGAAAGGCTTGCGATGAAGTAGGCTTCTATTCCGAGTCCTATGAGCTTCCTGCAGAAACCACACAGGAAGAACTTGAAACACTTGTAGATAAGCTTAATAACGACGATAAGATTCACGGAATACTCGTCCAGCTTCCGCTTCCAAAGCATCTTGACGAAACAAGAGTTCTTCTCAAAATAAATCCCGAAAAGGACGTTGACGCTTTCCACCCATATAACGTGGGTAAAATAATGATAGGCGATTATAGCTTTTTGCCTTGTACGCCCGCTGGTGTAATGGCTCTTATCGAGCGTAGCGAAATCGACGTTTGCGGTAAAAAGTGCGTGGTTATCGGACGTTCAAATATCGTGGGTAAGCCTATGGCTATGCTTTTGCTTCACTCTCACGGTACGGTTACAATATGCCATAGCCGAACACAAAATCTTGCTTCTATCTGTAAGGAAGCCGATATCCTTGTAGCTGCAATAGGAAAAGCCGATTTTGTGGGTGCTGATATGATAAAAGAGGGTGCCGTAGTAATTGACGTAGGTATGAACAGAAAGGCTGACGGAAAGCTTACCGGAGACGTAAACTTTGCTGAGGCTGAGCCGCTTGCTTCTTATATCACCCCCGTTCCCGGAGGCGTTGGGCCCATGACCATCACAATGCTTATGCAGAACACCTTGACCGCGGCTAAAAACAAGGTAAAGTAAAAAATATGTTTAAAATAAAAATAGCCGGAATTAACGTGCTTGTACATAATAAGTATAAGTTTTCCGAATATTTGTGCCGTGACTATCTTACGGACGAAAGCCATACCGATTTTTCGGTTTGTGCCGATGAAAAAGAGATACTGCTGGAAATTCAAGAAACAAATGCTCCTATAAACGCCGAGTATGCCGAATCGGTTTGTATTCACCGTGCCATAGCCGAGCATTTGGCTGAATATGATGCTTTTTTGCTACACTCGGCTTTCATAGAGTGTGAGGGTGTTGGCGTTGCTTTTGCCGCAAAAAGCGGTGTTGGAAAATCAACGCATATTTCCATCTGGCAAAGAGTGTTTGGTGATAAGGTCAGAGTGATAAACGGAGACAAGCCCATAGTGCGGTTGATAAACGGCGAGTTTTACGGTTACGGAACTCCCTGGCTCGGGAAAGAGAATATAGGAAAGAACGGTTGCTGTAAGCTTAAAGCACTCTGCTTTCTTAACAGAGGTGAAAAAAATGCCATATCTACTGTTTCCGCAGAGACGGCGGCAATGATGCTTTTCAGCCAGATATATCTTCCGAGTATCGGTGAAAATGCCGCCAAGACACTTGAACTTGTCGATAAATTTTCTTCTTCGGTTTCGTTTTTTAAGCTTTATTGCAATATGCAGGATGAGGCGGCAAAGGTTTCCCATAACGCTATAATTAAAGGTGAGTAATATGAAAATCAAAAACGGATTTATATGCAGACAGGTTGGCGGCAATAACGTGGTCGTGGCAACAGGTGCACAGAGTAAAATTTTTAACGGAGTCATCAAGCTCAATGAAAGCGGTCTTGTGCTTTGGAATAAGCTTCTTGTCGGTGCTGAGAAAAACGAGCTGGTAGACGCTTTGCTTTCCGAATATGATGTAGACAGAACGGTTGTTGAAGCTGACGTTGATAAATTTTTAAAGGAGCTCCGTGATGCAGGTGCAATCGAAGAGTGAATTTGACCTTGCCGAGTACGTTCCGCTTATAGAGGAAGTTATAGAAAGCGGCGGAGAATTCAGGCTTTTTCCAAAAGGGACAAGTATGCTTCCTCTGTTACGACAGGGAAAAGATTCGGTGGCCTTGGTGAAAAAATCTGATAATCTAAAAAAAGGCGATGTTATTTTTTACAGACGTCCAAACGGACAGTTTGTTTTGCACAGAATAGTAAAGAAACCGCAAAATAGAGTTTATGTTCTTTGCGGAGATAACCAAACGGCACTTGAAAAGGGAATTACCGATTCTATGATCATTGCCTCGGTTTCTGCCGTTTACAAAAAAGAAAAGCGTGTTGAAATAAACACACTTGGGCAAAGATTCTATAAGTCTTTATGGTGTATTATGCCATTCAGGTATACTATGCTGTTTATACGTCGTGCATTGTCTAAAATAAAAAGAATATTTATCAAATAAAGGCAGATTTTTCTGCCTTTTTTTGCCGCATAATATTCAAAAACGACCGAACGCTTAAAAGCTATTGATTTTTAGTTTTTTTGCTGTATAATGTAATCGTAAGGAGGTGATTTGATGAAATGTCAAACAATAGTAGATGCAGAACGCGAGGAAGAAGTGTTGATATACGTTCACAAAAAATCGGAGCTCTCCGATAAAATAGAAGCCTTTGTTAACGAAGCTTCAACCGAGCTTATAGGTTACGGTGAAAAGACCGCTGTAAAACTGGAGCTTGGTGACGTTTTTTGCTTTACAGTTGAAGACGGAAAGGTGTACGCACTTACCGAAAATGAAAAATACAGGCTAAAACAACGCTTGTACTTGCTTGAGGAAATGCTGGATAAATCATTTGTAAAAATTAACCAGTCGTGCATTGCCAACATACGAAAAATCCAAAAGTTTGACGCATCGCTTGCGGGAACGCTTACGGTTATTTTCAAAAACGGATACAGAGATTACGTATCAAGAAGACAGTTGAAAACAGTTAAAGAAAGGATAGGTTTTTAATATGAATAAATACTTAAAAGAATTTTTACACAGAGGGCTTATGTTCGGTGGCTTCGGACCCATTATTATGGCAATAATATATCTGATACTGTCATATAGCGTTGACGGCTTTTCCTTAAGCGGCAGTGAGGTTTTTGTAGCGGTGGTGTAGCTTTATTTGCTTGCCTTCGTACACGCGGGAGCAAGTATATTTAACCAAATAGAAGAATGGAATATCGCAAAATCCTTGTTTGTGCATCTTTTTACGCTCTACGTGGCATATATATCGTGCTATCTGCTAAACTCGTGGATTCCGTTTGAACCTATGTTTTTGCTTGTGTTTACAGCTATCTTTGTTGCGGTTTATATGGTAATATGGCTTTCTGTTTTTATTACAGTAAAAACGCTTGAAAAAAGACTTAATAAAAAGCTTGAACAGTAAACATTGAGGGAGAGAAACACTCTCCCTCAGCTTTTTTGTGCATATTGCTGTAATGACTTCGAAAATTGTCGTAATTTTGTGTATATTGTGTATTGATTTTAAAAAAATATATGATATAATATTAACATAAACCGTTGAAGCTGTTAGAATCAAAAGAAACTGACGGTGGAGGGGCTCTGGAGAATCCCTTAAGTGGGTGCCGAAGGTGCAAGGTCGCAGACCGAATCTCTCAGGCAAAAGGACAGAGCAGGCAAACTTAAAATCTTATTTGTCTGTAAGTCATATTTCCGGGCCGCTGAGGTTTATCAGCGGTTTTATTTTATTCTATTTTATTTTTAGGAGGAAAACTCAAATGCAGGTCATTGAAAAAGTCAATGGTGTCATTAATGATTTTGTCTGGACTAAAACAGGCGTTTGGTTGCTTGTGGGTGTAGGTATCATTATGACAATCATCACTTGTGTATTTCAGGTGACGCACATCGGTCACTGGATGAAGCACACGCTCGGTCGCCTTTTTAAGAAAAACGTTATCGGGCATAGTAAGGACAAAAAGTCCATTTCGCCTTTTCAGGCACTTTGTACAGCACTTGCGGCAACTATAGGTACGGGTAATATCGCCGGTGTTGCCGCGGCTATATGTACCGGTGGTCCCGGTGCGGTATTCTGGATGTGGATTGCGGCATTCTTTGGAATGATGACAAACTATTCCGAAAATGTTCTCGGTATCTACTTCCGTCGCCGAAACAAGAACGGTGAGTGGTCCGGCGGTGCTATGTACTATCTTACCGACGGTCTTGGACGCAAGAAGGGATTTAAGTTTATTGCTAAGATTCTTGCCGTGCTTTTCTCTATCTTTGCTATTTTGGCTTCCTTTGGTATCGGAAGTATGGGACAGGTAAATAAGATAGTGGCAAATGTCGTTTCCGCATTTGATGTGCCTGCACTTTCTTCTCAGACTGTTTTCGGTGGCGTAAACTTATACAGTCTTATTATCGGTGTTGTTATTATGGCACTCACCGCACTTATTACCATAGGCGGTCTTAAGAGAATTGCAAACGTTGCCGAAAAGATAGTTCCTATTATGGTTGTTCTTTTCTTGGTCGGAAGCTTTGTGATTATTGGAGTAAATTATAATATGATACTTCCTGCCTTCAAGTCGATATTCGTAACAGCATTTAAGCCTCATGCGGTTATTGGTGGCGGAATAGGTGTAATTATCAGTAAAGTGGTTACACAAGGCTTCAAGCGAGGTGTATTCTCTAACGAGGCAGGTCTCGGTTCATCGTTTATGGTTCACTCTAATTCCAACATAAAAGAGCCTGTTAAGCAGGGTATGTGGGGCATTTTTGAGGTGTTTGCCGATACTATCGTTGTTTGTACTGTAACAGCTCTCGTAGTTCTTACATCCGGTGTTTATGATTACACTGTTGATCCCAAGCTGTTTGATGATGCTACTCTTGTCGCAGACGCATTTAACAGCGTATTCTCGTGGGGCGGTATCGGAGGAAAGTTCGTTGCGATCGCAATGTTCCTCTTTGCCTTTACTACAGTGCTTGGCTGGTCTCACTACGGTTCAAAGGCGTGGGAGTACCTTTTCGGCGAAAAGACTACTATCGTGTTCAAGATAATTCACGTTATCACGGTTATTTTTGGTGCTATTCTTACATCTTCCTTGGCATGGGATATTTCCGATACCTTCAACGGTCTTATGATGATTCCCAACCTTATAGGCGTTATTGCGATGGTAGGACTTGTCAGAAAGATAACCAAGAACTACATAGACAGAAAGCTTAAGAAAAAGAATGTTGAGCCTATGCTTTCGTATGACCCCGAAATACAGTCGCAACACGCAGCGACTCTTTCCGATGATGAATAATCAAATATCCCCCGACAGATTAGTCTGTCGGGGGAATTTTATTTTTCTTTTCTTTCGTTGAAAACACGTTTTGCCGTAAAATACGCCATCTTGGGATTTCTGTGCTCGTCAAGAAGTCCTTTGTTGTTGTAGTTTCTCGGACGTTTGAGTGCGACGTCGCGTTTTTCGGATGTTCTCATATCGCAGTACTGCCATATGATAGTGCCCGCAACGTCGGGATGATCGCACAGACAGGGAAGAGTGAATTCAAAATAATCCTGCTGATAGGTCTCGCTCCATATCATACCGTCGAATGACGTGTCGCCCTTTATCGCACCCGCTCCAAATTCCGAAATTATTATACATTTGTTTTCACAGCCTACAGAATCGGCGTATGCACGGAATTCTTTTACCTCTTCGGGCCACATACGGTAATCTCTGCCGTACCAACCGGGGTAGGTGTTTATTGCGATAAAATCAACGTTGTCAAAGCAAAGATCCTGCTTTGCGTGGTTGCTGGCAAATGTAATAAGCCTTGTGGTGTCAAGCGCCTTGACTGTTTTTAAAAGCTTGGGCAGAAGAATGGTTGACTGTTCCTTGTGCGTTTCGGCTTCATTCAGTAAGCCCCAAATAACGATACAGGGATGATTTCTGTCTCTGCTGACCATATCTTTGTGCATATTGATTGCACGTTCAGCAACAATAGGCTCTGCCATAACTGAATCGGTAAATCCCCACATGGGAATCTCTTCCCAGAAAAGCACCCCTTCTTCGTCAAGCATATCAAGCGTCGTCTTTGCGTTTGGATAATGAGAGCCTCTGATGATGTTGCACCCCATATCCTTGATAATAGCTATGTCACGCTTTACCTGATTGGGCGTGACAGCAAAACCGAACTCCACGTTTTCCTCGTGTCGGTTTACTCCGCGGAGCTTTATTTTGCGTCCGTTGAGAGTAAAGCCCTCTCTGTTTGTGGTCATTTTTCTGAAGCCGATTCTGTCGGATATCTCATCTCCGCCGAAGTCTACCGTAACAGTATAAAGATTACCCTGTCCGATATCCCATAGCTTGAGATTATCAAGCTTGATCTGAGTTTTAACGGTTTGCTTTCCGTCAACAGTAAGATCTTCTTTGTACAGTTCTTTTCCGTCAATAAAAACTTTAAGTGTGTCTTTCAGGGCTTTTCCGTAGACTGTGATATCTGTGTAAACATCAAGAACGGCACTCCTGTTTTCTACGTCCAGGTCGTATTCGGTGTGAAAATTAAGCTTACAATTCTTTATTGAATGAACCTCAACAGGGCGGATAATACCTCCGTAGTTGAACCAGTCGGTGTTAAGCGAGGGAACAGAGTCGGTCATATTAAGCTCAGCACCCACTTTAAGCACGAGGAGATGTTTTCCTTTGCCAAGCTCAGGGAGGTCGACCTTGAATTCGCAGAAAGCACCGTAATGATAAGCAACGTGCTTTCCGTCAACGTAAACGTCGCA
>JAFTLM010000030.1 GCA_017455945.1 Clostridia bacterium
CGATTGCTTCGATGTGATTTTTGCCAAATGCAATTACTTGCTTGCCTGAAGTCTCTTCTTGAATTTGTCAACACGACCGCCGGCGTCAACGAACTTCTGCTTACCGGTGAAGAAGGGATGGCACTTAGAGCAAATTTCAACTCTCATTTCTCCGCCAACTGTGGACTTTGTTGTAACTGTTTCGCCACAAGCACACTTGATGGTAACCTCTTCGTAGTTAGGATGAATTCCTGTTTTCATTTATTTACACCTCACTTTACAATACAAAATATTCGCAATTGCTGATATTATATCATATTATTTTGTGAATTGCAAGTGTTTTTTGAAAAAAACTTTAAATTTTTTAAAAATTACAGCTTGTCGGCAATTTCCAGGCGTAATTTTTCTATTATTTTTTTCTCAAGACGGGAAATATAAGACTGTGAAATGCCAAGTTTTTCGGCAACCTCTTTTTGCGTTAATTCTTTTTTTCCTCCCAAGCCAAAGCGAAGTTCTATGATTTCTCGCTCTCTCGGTTCAAGAGCGGCAACCGCTTTCCGTATGAGTATCCGCTCCTCTTGTTGCTCCAATTCGTAAGATACACTGTCTTCTTCGTTACCTAAAACGTCCGAAAGAAGCAACTCGTTTCCGTCCCAGTCTACGTTAAGCGGTTCGTCAATCGATATCTCAATACGGCGACCCGATATTTTTCGTATGTACATCAGTATTTCGTTTTCGATGCATCGCGAGGCGTAGGTGGCCAGTTTTATGTTTTTGTCGTTGCGGAAGGTGTTTATGGCTTTTATCAAACCGATGGTGCCGATTGAAATAAGATCTTCAATGTTTATTCCCGTGTTTTCAAATCGCCTTGCAATGTAAACGACCAAACGCAGATTGTGCTCAACAAGACGCTCCTTTTCGGGGCTTGATATCTCGTCTTTTTCGAGTATGGCGGACTCTTCCTCTTTTGATAAAGGCGGAGGCAGTGTATCGGGGCCGTTGATATAATAAATTCCTTTTGGCTTGAAAAGTATTTTTATGAGAAAACGTTTAAAAACCAAGAACGGATTTTTCATATTTGATTGTCTCCTTTGTTTCTTTTTATAGTTCCGGTGGAATAAGTGCGGTACAGCCGTCAACAGCACGGGTAATATTGGCAAAGCCTATCAGAGCCGAAACATCAGACGTTTTGTTTTCCGATTTTACGGTTGTCTTGTCGGGACGAAAAGCAATCATCATTCGTTGCCCCGATGCGGTGGCATACGGTACAAGCGATATTCTTCGCGTTACTTGTTCGTCGGTGATGTGGGCAGCATTTTCGACAGTGGGCTCAAATCCCAGCAATTCTTTGGCGTAGTGTGTGTCGGCAACTATCACCGGACGCCCGCTTATGCTGTCGGACAGTAAATTCCCGCTGTCATACATAGCGTTGAAATTTATATTTTTTTCCAAAAATGTTACGGTTACCAATGCCGTTTTTCTGAGGCAACGCCGTCGCAACAATTTCCCGCCGAGGTAGGTTGAAAGTAAAGAAAAGGTCCCCACCGAAATTAACAGCCAGATTGGGATGTCATTGCTTCCGTCGTTTTGTAAGTCAAGCTCGTAGCTGTTGAGCAGATTGAAAACAGCCGTCATTATTCCGCCCAAAAGTGCCGAGCAGAGAAAGTATGTAGCACTTGCCGTGAGAATTTCTTTTATCCCGCCGTCCTTGCGAGAAAAAACAACCAGACACATAAAAATACAACACAGCAGAGCGGGGATAAGTTCAAAACTGCCAATGTCGGGCATAAAAAGTGCGACAACCGAATACGCTCCGCCGATAGCCGCCCCGATTGAGGCACGCAGGTATGACAGATGTCTTGATGTTATCTTAGATACCGCTACCATACATAGGAAATCCATACAGAAATTTATCAGAAAAAGAAGATCTGCGTATACCGTCTGCATTTAAACCAACTCCTTCTTGTATGATACTATTATAGCAAATGAATATGGCAAAAAAAGTCAAACCTTGATGGTGTAAAAAAATTTTTTTGAAAAAATTGTATAAAAAAAGTATTTTTGATTTTTTTTTCGTATCTTTATATACGTCTTGAAGTTTTTAGATGAATTTCGGAGATTCTTGATAATGGCGGGAGGAAATTTTATGTCGAATGTCTGTGAGCTTTTTTTGGAAAGAGAAAAAAATACACTTTCACCATATGCCTTTCTTACCGTCAACACGAAGGGCAGAGAACATCCGTATACTCCGTGCGATAACAGAACCGAGTTCCAGCGTGACAGAGACAGAATAATTCATTCTGAATCTTTCCGTTGCCTCATGAATAAAACTCAGGTTTTTTTGGCACCGGACGACGCACATTACAGAACCCGTCTCACCCATACCCTTGAGGTTACACAGATAGCGCGTATTATCGCGCGTGCATTAAGATTAAATGAAGATTTGTGTGAGGCAATAGGTCTCGGTCACGATTTGGGGCATACACCTTTCGGACACGCAGGTGAAGATGCTATGCAAAAGTGCTATTCACCCGATTTTACCCACTATAAGCAGAGCTTGCGAGTGGTGGAAAGGCTTGAGAATAACGGCGAAGGGCTTAATCTTACGTATGAGGTGAGAGACGGTATAGTAAACCATACGGGAAGCCATATGGCATCTACTCTTGAGGGCGTTATCGTGAAGTTTGCCGATAGAATAGCCTATATAAATCACGATATAGATGACGCAAGAAGGGCGGGAATCCTTTCCAACGAAGATATCCCGATAGAAATAAGAGAAGTTCTCGGAGACGCACACGGAAAACGCATAAATACAATGGTTACTTCGGTCATACAGTACAGCACCGATAAAAATTATATAGGTATGGGACCGGACGTTATGGAAGCAACTAACCGTTTGCGTGACTTTATGTTTGAAAACGTGTATACCAATCCGGCCGCCAAAGGCGAGGAGAGCAAGGCAAAAGAAATTCTTGTCAGATTGTTTGAGTATTACGTTAAACATCCGTATAAAATGCCTGAACTTTACTATAAAAACACAAAAAACGAGTCGGTTGAGCGTTGCGTTTGCGATTTTGTTTCGGCTATGACAGACAGATTTGCTATCGAAAAATATAAAGAATTGTTTATACCGGAGGTGTGGAGAAGTTAATGGCAATACCGAGAGAGATAATAGAAGAAATAATTTACAGAACCGATATAGAACAGCTTGTCGGATCGTA
>JAFTLM010000317.1 GCA_017455945.1 Clostridia bacterium
ACGTGGGAGAAGGCTCTGTCCCCGAGGAGGTAAGAGCAAAGGTTCCCGCAGGTCTTACGCTTATTTATTGGGATTACTACTCTTCTCTTGACGAGACCTATAATCATATGCTCAACTGCCACCTTCAGTTCAACAACCCCTGTGCTTTCGCGGGCGGCTCGTGGAAGTGGTACGGTCTTTCCACATTCTGCTGGTACTCTATCAATAATACCAAGACGGCTCTTAACAACGCCCAAAAGGTGGGTGTGACCGATATCATATCCACAGGTTGGGGCGACAACGGCTCGGAGGCATCTCAGTTCTCCAATATGGCGGTGAACCTTTACTATGCCGAGCACGCATACGGCAACACCTCCGACGAAAATATGAATATCCGTGCAAATGAGGTCTTTGGCGAGGATTTCGATACCCTTATGCTCTTTGACCTTCCCGACAGAATAACTAACGCGGCAAACCGCAAGCAGAACGCCTCCTGCCCCTCCAGATATCTTTTCTACAACGACCCTCTTCTCGGTCTTATGGATAGGCATATGGAGCCTGAAAAGGTAGGCGATTACTACAAGGAAGCGGCAAAGACGCTCCACGCAAAGAAGGACAGCAAGTTTGGCTACGGTTTGGAGACTCTGGCTTGTCTCTGTGACGTGCTTGAGCTTAAGGGAACGCTTGGCATCAAGCTCCGCGCGGCCTACAAGGCGGGGGCAAAGGACGAGCTTGGAAAGCTGGCAAACGAGGTCATTCCCGAAATAGCCGACAGAGTGGAGAAATTCTACAAGGCGTTCAAGAAGCAGTGGTACACCGAGAACAAGCTCTTTGGCTTTGAGGTTCAGGACGCCCGTTTTGGCGGTCTGCTTAAGCGTCTTGAGGCGGTTCGCGAGATAATCAATATGTATCTTGCGGGCGAGCTTGCGAAGATAGAAGCACTTGAGTGCGACGTGCTTCCTCACTGGAATCCCGGTGACGGAAAGTACATAATTCAGAACAAATACGATGCAATAATCACGCCAAGTATCGTTTGATAAAGTAAATTTTAAAGGAACTAATATGCATCTTAAAACACAAATTGCCGTTATAGGTGCGGGACACGCGGGGGTCGAGGCGGCTCTTGCGGGGGCGCGCCTGGGGCTTGACACCACCCTCTTCACCATTTCGCTTGACGCAATAGCAAATCTGCCCTGCAATCCCTCCATAGGGGGGACTGCCAAGGGGCATCTCGTCTACGAGATAGACGCCCTGGGCGGTGAGATGGGACGCGCGGCAGACAAGGTAACGCTCCAATCGAGAACCCTTAACTTGGGCAAGGGAGCGGCGGTTCACTCAAAGCGTGTGCAGGCAGACCGCAGAAAATATCAGCACGTAATGAAGCACACCATAGAGCAGACCGAAAATCTTCGCCTGGTTCAGGCGGAGATAGTCGATATCGCCACCGTTACCGAGAACGGCAAAAAGTGTGTCAAGTCTGTCACCACAAGGCTTGGCGAAGTGTGGGAGTGCGCGGCGGTCATAGTCGCCACGGTTACCTACCTTGAGGGGCGGATATTTGTGGGCGACAAGAATTACCCCGCGGGTCCCGACGGACTTCTGCCTGCGGTGGGGCTTTCGGCGGCACTTTCCAGAGAGGGCGTGGAGATGGTGCGTTTCAAAACCGGAACGCCCACCAGGGTGAAGCGAGCCTCCATCGACTTTTCGGTGCTGGAGGAACAGCCGGGCGAGGAGGTTATAACCCCCTATTCCGCCGACCACCCCGACGACTATTTTGCTTCCCTTGAGCAGATACCCTGCCACATCGTTTATACCAATGCCGAGACACACAGAATAATCAGGGAAAATATACATCGCTCGGCACTTTATTCGGGGCAGATACACGGCACGGGACCCAGATATTGCCCCTCTATTGAGGACAAATTGGTGAGATTCGCCGACAAGGAGCGTCATCAGCTCTTTGTTGAGCCTATGGGCGAGAACAACGAGGAAATGTACATTCAGGGCTTTTCCACCTCGCTTCCCACCGACGTTCAGCGGCAGATGTTAAGGTCGCTTGACGGCTTTGAAAACGCCGAGATAATGCGTTACGCCTACGCCATCGAGTACGATTGCGCCAATCCTCTGGGAATGCTGTCCACCCTTGAGTTCAAGGAGATTTCGGGTCTCTACGGCGCCGGACAGTTCAACGGCACCTCGGGCTACG
>JAFTLM010000031.1 GCA_017455945.1 Clostridia bacterium
CGAAAAATGGAATCAAATCAGTACTTATCTACGCCGTCAACAACAACGTTCAGCTTATCGGTACCCATGGAGTTCTTGTTTGCCCACAGGGTGGTGCCGGTAGAGATACCCTTGTCGTTGATCTCGTAGCCGTTAACGGTGGTGTTATTTACGATCAGCTCGTAGGACTTGCCGTAATCGTTACCGATCTCGATAGCAGCCTTAAGATCTGTCAAACCGCCCTTATCATTAAACGTGCAATTATTTACTGTCAAGTTAGTATTTACCGTACCATAGAGCAGTACTGCTTTACCGTCGGAGTTGAAGGTACAATTGTTAAACTCTGCATTGGGAGCACCCCAAGTCCAGATGTTATAAACATCGCCCGAAACATTGAAGGTACAATCATTGAATACACTATTGCCATAAAGTGTATAAGTTCCGTTGATGGTACACTTATTGTATGTTGCGTTAAGTCTTGCGTATCCCGTATATGTTGTACTATCGGTCGTAATATTGATACCTTCGAAGGTTACTGTAGCTCCGTCAAGACTATAGTCGCATCCCTCGTAAGAACCATCGTCCTGAGTTGCAATTACTGTTTCTCCGTTACCAACAATGGTAAGGGTCTTACCTTGTGCAGAATCGGGGATAATATATGTGCCGGAGCCAAGCTGAATCTTTCCGCCACCATTTTTAATGGTTTCATCGAGTGCAGCACTGTCAGTAGCCTTGTATATCTCAACCGTATAGGTTCCGTCAGTATTTGTAGTTACTTTGCAGCCCTTTGCATAGGCAGAAGGATCCTGGTCAAAAGTACCGCCGTTAATGGTTATAGCATCAACAGCACCGGAAATAGTCTTAGTCTTACCGCCGGAGAAATTACCGCCGTTGATAACGAGAGTTGCGTTAGACTGAACGTTTACAGCCGAACCGCTATCAGCCATAGTTCCCTTAGGACCAACAAAAGTACCGCCATTGATAATAACAGTGGACTCTTCAGCGGCGCCACCAATATTGATAGCGTGCTGTGTCTTGGAAGAATTGGGATTTACAGTGTAATAACCATCATTGATAACAAGCTTACCACCCTCAACACGTACACCGTGACGTGCGGAAGAAATCTGAACGTTGTCAAGTGTAACCTCACCACCGTTAAGCTGAATAGCACTTACGTTAGCATTGGTGTTAGTAAGGTCACCGTTAGTCAACTTCAACTCAGCATCTTCGGAAACAACAAGGTTTCCTGCCAATTCGTTACCCGCGAGGTCGATAGCAACATCGTTGGTAATTTCAAGAGTATCTGTGAGAGCAATATCGCCTACAAGCTTGAGTTCAGATACGCCTGCATTAAGAGCAGCTTCGAGCTGTTCAAGAGTAGCTGCTTCCTTAGCAACAGCATTAGCCTGAATTGCCTCAACTGTGAATGTTATCTTAGCATCCTTTTCCTGATACTTGTTATCGACGTTCATAGGAAGCTCAACGGATACCTTGATTGTCTTTTCGTTAGTTGTAGCATCCCAAGGAGCCCAATCAACGTCCTCAAGCTTTTCACCGTCAGCAGTTGCAACGAGAACGTCTGCAAGCTCACCGTTAACAGTCCACTTTACCTTGTACTGAATGTCAACGTTGCTGTTGTTTACAACCTTAATATCAAAGGTTGCCTTGTCACCGGGTACAACCTTTGCAAGATCAAGATTTGTTTCTGCATCAAAGGTTGCTGTTCCGCCGGTTGCGAATTTGCCCGTGGTCTGTTCTACGCCAAGCGAGCTAAGTTTGAGAGTTTCTTCAACAATGCTTGCCTTAACATCTACCTTACCGGAGGTAATAGCAATGTTTACTTCACTCTCGCTTGTGAATAAAGCCAAAGTTGCACCTGTAATAACACTAAAGCAAAGTGCGATAGTGAGTATCGAGGAAACTAAAGCTTTTTTCTTCATGCTTTTGTTCATTTGCGAAAATCCTTTCGTTATTTTGATGTTTTGGACTTAGGTTCGCACAAATCGCGATCTAAGCCCGAGATCACGGTTTGCTTTTTGCACAGTATTAGTTTACTCAACAACCTTTTCGGACTGTACTGCACTCACAACAAGGTCGAATTCAACAGAACCCTGTCCTTCTTCAAGGGTAGCATTGCTATTACCGTCTTTGATAAATTCAACCTTTACGGTGAATGCTTCTTCAGACTGACCTACAGTGACGTGACCCTTGTCGATAATGGGAAGACGGTCGTCGCCCTTAAGTTCGCTAAGCATTGCGGTCTTAGTTTCGCCGTCTGCATAAGTTACGGTTACTTGAAGCTGCTTTGCAAGCTCGTTGGGATCTCCCTCGCCCAAAAGCTCGAGCGTGATCGTGTAGTCAAAAGCTGTCTGACCCTCGTTGTAGATAGCCATTTTTGCCGCAAAGAAGCTTCCGGGAGCGATCAAAATATTTTCATAATCCTCGATTCCGAAAATACCCTCGTTGGTAGGCTCAGTGAAGTTCTTTCCTTCGGGTGTGCTATCACTAATGTCATTGATAACGGTGTGCTTAAGCTCACCTGTTGCAGGATCAACGACCTGATATTCAAGCGAATGTCTCTTCAATGAAACATCAAGATTACCCGCTTGGAGATGGTTCTTTACAGTTACCTTCTCAGAAAGCAACGAGTAAGTAGTACCCATGGCCATAGTCATACACAACAATGCGATTGCACATGCCACCAAGGCTATCCTTGTGATTAATTTGTTGTTCACGATTAAACTCTCCTTTCCGTGATTTTTTTATTGTAACGCTTTTGTAAAAAAGCGTAGCAACCATATTTTATTTAAGTATAATTACCTGACCACCGGTCAGTTCTATCATTTTGATAGCCTGTATAGAGAAGCTTTCTGCTTTGATTGTAAAAGGCTTTGTAAGAATTCCGTCAGCAAGTATCTTTATACGCTGAGCTTTTTTGTTTACGAGTCCCTTCTCTTTCATAAGATCGAGTGTGATCGTCTCGTTTGCTTCAAAATTTTCATCGAGCGTTCCTAAGTTGATATATGTTTTATATCCTACGCCCGCTCCGCTCTCCTTGATCGTTCTTGACATAGCAAGGTTGTCAGAGATCATCTCGTCCGCTTCTTCAGCATCGATATGGTCTACTATCTCGGGCATTTCTTCAACGACCTCGGGTTCAGGTGTGACTTCCGCCTTGGGTGTCGGCACCTCTACTTGTTGCTTAGCCTCTTTTTTCTTGATGTAATCCATAATTACATCTGCAATTACGCAACCAAGTGTTGCCAATGCTATAATTGTTGAAAGAATATTATGAATGATTATAAATGTCTTCATTTAGGTTCACCTTCCTTTTGAGACTGGGCAAGAGATTCCTTTACCTTTTCCAATCTGTAATTGTAGGTATCTTCGGATATTCCCTGCTTTTCACACCACTCCTCAACAGTCAGTCCCGATACTGCTCTCTCGCCTATCTGTCTTTGCCACTCGGCGATAGTAGCTTCGTCCACGGGGGTGGACTCATCATTTTGTTCGGGATCCGCTGCGGTAGGCTCGGTCGGCTCTGCCGTCGATGCTTCGACTGCGGGTTCTGGGGCTGTGTTGTTTTCTGTAGTTTGTTCTTGTGCGGAAGAATTTTCAAGCTTTGCAAGTCTGATACGAAGCTCTTCGAGCTCTTTATCCTTCTGTGCCGCCGCTTCTTCTTCCTTTTGTTTCTTGTCGGCACTGAAAACACCGATTATCTTTATGATCTCGAGAAATATAATTATGAGACAAGGTACGATAAGAATAAATATTATTCCGATCGGAGATTTAAGCAAGTTTATGACAAATCCGAGCAAAAAGGACTTTGCCACCACCTCGCCGATAACGTAATTTGTGCTTCCCTTTATCGACGTGTCGATAACCTGCGTGAGCTGGTCGGAGTTGGAATTTTTATTATCTCCCTCAAGCTTGATTATGTATCCGCCACCGTCTTTTTGGTCCACGTCGGTAACACGGTGAGTGATAACTACCTGTCGATCGTAAACGTACTTGAAAGTGAGAACGTCTCCCTCTTCAACCTTCGAATACCATTCATCAGCCTTAGCCTCGTCCTCTGGCATAGTCTTTATAAAAAGCAACGTGCCGACAGGCAAGCTTTTTATTCTGAAATCAGACACGTCTGTCAGTTCGCACTTCGCCATAGAGTCTGTGGTTACAACGCGCATCTGATAGCCAAAAACCTCAGCCGCCCCGTCAGAATCTCTTTTTGAAAAAACAGTAACAAAAACCGAGAATATGCAAATGGCGAGGAAAAGATACAAAAGTATGTTAGATACAATGCTAATTATCTTTTTGGCTTTAATTTTGCCCATATATATTTACCTACAATCTTAAAAATTAATTGTTCGTCATAATGTTAACGTAAAAATCGATTTTGCTATCTACTGACTTTATCGAAGAGTCCTCAGGTATATAATACAAGACCGTTACGTCAGTGTGCTCATTTTCTCCAAGCTCACACACGAATTCCAACGCGTCTCCATCGAAAAGTTTAGCAAGCGACGTGTTGCACACCGTCTTGCCCGCAACAGACACCTTAGCGTAAATATCGTCTCTGAGAGTATTTCCCTTGCTTTCACCGAACGAGAATAATACCGTATATTCTCCTGCCTTATTCGCCTTTAGAGATATGGTATATTCCTCTTCTCCGTCGTCAAGCTCGGGATCGGTAAATTTGATTATCTCTTGTTTTCCTTTGACAAGATTAACTTCAATATTGTTTAGCTTTTCCATTATAGAAAGCATCCAAAATGAAGCCATTACGCCAAGTAATATCAGCAAGCTCAATGCCACCATGGCAACTCTTGTCACCATTTTCATTCGCATAATTTTCTCCTTTCCTTACGAGCCGCACAACGAAACAAATATTTCGCAATACAAATCGTTAGCAAACAAAAACAACTATACTTATATGTATACATATATC
>JAFTLM010000318.1 GCA_017455945.1 Clostridia bacterium
CCTTTATCTTTACTACCCACCGTTGGCAGGTTGTTGGTATATATTACCGTGGTGTGTGTAGGAGTGAAGGTGAAAGGATCATGTTATTTCTTTTCAGCCGTGATACTGTCCACACTTGCTATCTGCTTGAGCATACTCGTAGAAAGTCTTTGACCTTCTTCCGTTTCACTTGCTAAAACAAAACGCTTGCCGAGCAGTTCCGCCAGGTCAACCTTTGTGTTTTTAGCTCTTGTGGTAAGCGACTCGGCGGGAATTTTACCTGCATAATCGCCCAAAACCTCATAAATTGTGTTGAAAACGGTGCTTTTACCGTTTGCGCCATCACCGAAAGCGATAATAAGAGCCTCATGGTAGACCTTGCCGATAGCAATAGCTCCCGCTACGCATTTGAGATACTCCTTGAAATTGCTATCCTTCTGGGACACTAAATCAAGACACTCCTCCCACATAGCCATACCATCGTCCGTAGCTGAAACCTTGGTCATTTTCGTGCAGAAAGCCTCGGCTCTGTGGGGATAGACCGCTCCCGTTTTAAGGTCAACGATGCCTGCGGGTGTATTAAGGTCGAAAGGGTTGGCATCAAGTTCGTTTATGCTTACCTCAAGATAGCTCTTCGCCACGCTCATAACGGCACGGATTTTACTGCTATCGCACATCTTATTGATGTATTTGAAATAGGCAAGAGCCTTCTTTATCTGCTCCTCGTTCTCGTCCTTTGCTTTTTTATCGCCGCTTTCCATAGCACTATCACCGTAGGTTGCATAGGTATCGTGAACCTCCTGCTTGGCAACATCGAATACACGCTTTATGAACTCCATATACTTTTGCTCGGCTTTCAGCTCTGACATCTCCCACTGCTTACCGTTCCATACAAGCCACCCGGTTGAGGGACTATAACGGATTTCACCCTTATACTCCTTCACAAAAAGCTCTGCCATACCGACATCGTTCTGGCTCTTTGGCTTTAAGGGGTTACCGAAATCGTCTGCCGCAGTGGAACGCTCCGGGGTAAACTTCTCAAGAGCGTCCTTGCGTGTAATTTTCTGCATTTCCTCTTCGGGGAGGGGTTCTGCAAAGGCATAGGTGTTGATATAATAAAGAATCTGCTTGACCTCGGTGGGTGTATAGCCACTTTTAAGCAGCAAGGCGGAGTGCTTGAACAACGCACCGTTCCTACCATCCCCGTCACCCATACCCGTGAACTTGGCTGCGTTCTTAACGGGGGACAAGAATTTAGGAAAGGCATCAATGGGACGGCTCTCGTCAAAGTCGCGAATAATTTGTCTTACCACGCCCTTGCTTTTAAGAACGACATACATATTCTTGCCTGTACGAACGTCAAAGGTAAAACCAAGAGCATCCGTTACCTTTACCACTCCCTTGGTGCAGTACTCACTTGCACGGAACATAAAATGTAAGCCGCGAGTAGTTTTATAAATACGGCAGTTAAGGTTCAGGTCGCATACGATGGCATACACCCTATCGGCCTCGTCACCATCGTCCACGTCCTTTACCGTAAACTCACCGTTTAATATGCCTGCGTATTCGGGCAGGTCTTTTACATCTTCATAGGAAAGCAAAGGCTCTCCGTTACCGAATTTTTGACAAGGACTTTTATCCTTGGTTTTTACATATCCTCTAAATGGATTTATCATTGAACGTCACTCCTTTTTGTAAAAAATACACTCATAGCCGTCTGCACGAAGGTTCAAGCCTTCCGCCCAGGACGGAGTTATGCCCATAATGTCCGCTACATCTTCCACGCTCGACTCTCCCGTGGGGACTTCAAGCACCACTTCATCGTGAACGTGCATCGTAATTTTATATCCCGCCTTGTGGAGTCTTTGCATTGCCTCCACTAAAATGTCCCTTGCCGTAGCTTGTACGATATTTTCCACGAACTTGGGACCGTAGCTTTCAAGCCTCTCCCACTTTTTCGTTGCACCAAGACCTTCGTAGGTCACCGAATCAGAGCCAAAATTGTTGACACCGATTCTCGGTCTTATGTACGCAAGACGTCTGCCCGACGGGAGCTTTATAAAGAGAATACCTTTCTCATAGCTAAAGGTAAGACCGTAGCAGGAATAGGTGTTTTTTGTCTTCACCACATACCTGGTAGCTGCATCCACCGCCCACCAGAACTTTGTAATGCGTGGATTTGCATTGCGCCACGCTGTAACGAGAGGCTTTAACTCGTCCTCTTTGATTCTACTGCCCTTTAGGTTATCTTCTATGGAGCTACACCACATGTCCCAGAACATACCGGCGCGCTTCTCTTTTAATCTATTGCATAAATCCAGCAGCCATGTTTGAAAGGGCTCCCTCGTCTTTTGACCGATTTTTTCAAACACTTCTGCAAAAGGTGCTCTTGTGTATTGAAGTTCGCTTTTCAGTAAGTAAAAAATCTTTTTCAATTCTTCCAGTTCGTTTAGATGAGCTTGCATGTCATTACTTTTTGAAAAACCAATGCCGGTGCAGGCTACCAAAATCAATATGCTTCCAATCAGTTTCAGCATATCTTGTGTTCCTTCACTTCATCCTGATACAACTGCTTCCCATATGTATCATAGATTCCTGCGATTTCACCAACATGAGTTTTATTTTGAAGTACCACGTATCTGTCAAAGCATCGTTCATTTACAAGCTGCTCGAATAACGGCTTTCTTTGAATCTCCTCCAATGTCTCCCCATGCACGGTCGCAATCATCTTGCAACCACAATGCATTGCGTATTTGATTGCCTGTACATCCTCCGGTGCACCGATTTCATCTACCGCAATCACTTGCGGTGACATGGAACGCACCAGCATCAACATGCCGTCAGCTTTTGGACACCCATCGAGCACGTCTGTCCGCATTCCCATTTGATTCTGTGGAATTCCATGATAACATCCTGCGATTTCTGAACG
>JAFTLM010000319.1 GCA_017455945.1 Clostridia bacterium
TAACATCTTTTTGATTTGTGGCAATAGTTCTTTTGTGTGTTGATATTTCCTTGGCATACAGTTACCCCCTTGATATGGTATCTTTATTCTACCACATCAAGGGGGCTTTTGTCTATTGTCCGTTTTTAACGGACTTGTTCATACACAAGGGAGCCTTTTGTTTGTGCGGGCTTTTCGCATAGCAAATAACCGTAATTTTGTCGTAGTTAATACAGACGAAGCAGTGCATTTGTGTCCGCAAATACAAAATATGGCATATCTCTTTTGAGATATACCATATTTTTGAAAAACTATCCTTCAGGGTACGCCCCAAAGAATCGGCTTTTTATTTTAATTTCACCCAATAATTACTCTGCGGCAGGTTCGTCTGTCTCGGCGGGTTCGTCTGTCTCGGCGGGCTCGTCTGTCTCGGCGGGCTCGTCTGTATCAACAGGCGCCTCTGTAACAGTGGGATCACTGTGGTCGTGGTCGTGGTCGTGCTCTTCTACGGGACCGTTGAGGGTGATAACGTACATAACGATTACCACAACGATGAACACGATAGACACAGCGGTTGTAAGCTTGGGAAGGATTTTACCAGCCTTAGAGCCCTTGCCCTGACCGAAGAAATTATCGGCACCGCCTGCGATAGCACCCGAAAGACGCTTGTCCTTGCTCTCCTGGCAAAGAACGCAAACAACGAGAACAACTGCCATTATAAGCAACAAAATACCAAGTACTGTTTCCAACATAATTATAGCCTCCAAATCTTAATCATTTAGGCGCGACAGCGCATTTTATCAATATACCTTGTGATTATATCACATTCCTTCGAAAAAATCAAGTCCTTTTGCAAAAATATTTTGCCTCCTCTGAAAAAATATTGAAATAATGCAGGAAAGTGCGTTTTTCCGCTTTACTTTTGCAAAAATTTGTGATAGAATAAACACAGAAATATGAAAGGATTCGAAGCAATGCCCGAAAACAACGCAAAAGAAAGATTTATTGAGATCTACAAAAGCAAAATCACACGTGAAGGAGCCGACAAGCTGCTTGAATACCTCACTTCACCAAGCTGTGACTTTTTCACCGCACCCGCCAGCACCCGTTATCACGGCAATTACCCCGGCGGACTTTGCGAGCACAGCCTTAACGTGTACGACTGCCTCTGCGACTACCTGTCGCGTCCCAGAGTGAAGGAGGAATACGGCATAGAATACAGCGAGGAAAGCATAGCCATAGTCTCACTCCTCCACGACGTATGCAAGATAAATTTCTACGTGGAAGGCACCAAAAACGTCAAGGAAAACAACGTCTGGAAAACGGTTCCCTTCTACACCATCGACGACAAGCTCCCCTACGGACACGGCGAAAAATCCGTGTACATCGTTTCGGGATATATGCGTCTCTCCCGTGACGAGGCATTCGCTATCAGATATCATATGGGCTTCACCGACGTTGGTCCCGACCAGAAAAACAACGTGGGAAAGGCGTTTGAGATGTTCCCGCTGGCGTTCGCCCTCCACACGGCAGACGCGGAAGCGGCGTATTTCGTAGAGTCGAAGAAGTAATATCTATAAAAGGAGAAAGCCATGCTCGACACACAGAACAAGCAATATCACATAGCAGTCGCTCCCGGTGAAGTGAGAGAGTTCTGCATACTCCCAGGCGACCCCGGCAGATGCAGGAAAATAGCCGAGCTTTTAGACGACCCCGAATATATATCCACAAACCGAGAGTTTGAGATATGGAACGGCAGACTGGGCAACAAAAAAGTCACCGTCTGCTCTACGGGCATAGGCGGTCCCTCGACAGCCATCGCCGTAGAGGAGCTGGTTGCCTGCGGTGCCAAAACGCTTATCCGCGTGGGTACCTGCGGAGGAATTGCCCTTGACGTCAAGTGCGGCGACGTGGTAATTGCCTCGGGTGCGGTCCGTCAGGACGGCACCAGCCGGGAGTACGCCCCCGCGGAGTTCCCCGCCGTTCCCGATATGTACACAACCGCGGCAATGTTCGGCGCGGCAAAATCTCTGGGCTACAACGTCCACGTAGGCGTGGTGCAGAGCAAGGACTCGTTTTACGGTCAGCACTCGCCAAAGAGAATGCCCACCGCGGGAGAACTGCTTGAAAAGTGGGAGGCGTGGAAACGCCTGGGCGTTCTGGCAAGCGAAATGGAGGCGGCAACCCTCTTTGTGGTGGGTGCGGCACTGGGCGTAAAGACAGCCGCCTGCTTCCACGTTGTCTGGAATCAGGAAAGAGCCGACGCGGGGCTTGACACCGCCGCCGACGAGGACCACGACACAGAAAAAGCAATCAAGGTGGCAATTGAGGCGATAAAGTTACTGTAAGAAACGAGGGGAACGAAGGAGAGGCGTGTTCTTTTTTGAAAAAAAGAACCAAAAAACTTTTTTGGAAAATGTTTTTTAACAGAGGCACCCAACCATATGACAAATCCCTTAATAAAAGTTTTTTGCGGAGCTTTTTTACAAAAAAGCGACCGCTTTCCCCAATCAAAAATTAAATTTAAAATTCACATACAAGGAGAACAAGAATGATTTACACAATTGAAAACGAACAGCTTAAGGTTGAAATTGCCGACAGAGGCGCGGAGCTTATGTCGGTCATCGGCAAGAAAACGGGACACGAGTACCTCTGGCAGGGCGACGCTACCTACTGGGCAAGCCGTGCTTCTATCCTCTTTCCCATCTGCGGAAGACTTACCGACGGCAAATACACATACAAGGGCAAAACCTACGAAATGGTGCTTCACGGCTTCTCCAAGCTGGCTACCCACAAGGTTATCGCCCAGACCAAGGAGTCTGTAACCTTCGAGCTTAAGGCAGACGAGGAAAGCAAGAAAATCTACCCCTTCGACTTCATTTTCAGAATGAAATACACTCTTGACGGTGCCACAATCAAGAACGAGTTCACCGTTATCAACGACAAGGAAGAGGACCTTCCCTTCTCGGTAGGCGGACACCCCGGCTTCAACATTCCCTTCGTTGACGGCGAGGCGTTTGAGGATTACTACCTTGAGTTCGCCAACGCCGTTCCCTGCAAGCGTCTCGTTATGTCGCCCACCTGCTACTACACGGGCGAAAACGAAGACTTCACACTCAAGGACGGCAAGATTATCGAGCTTCGCCACGACCTCTTTGTCAACGACGCGATTTTCCTCACCGGCACAGACCGCGAAATTTCGCTGAAGTCCAAGAAGAACGACCGTGCCGTAACCGTTAAGTTCTCTGACAAAATGGTTAACCTGGGCATCTGGCAGAAGCCAAACACAGACGCGCCCTACGTCTGCATAGAGCCCTGGAGCGGTGTTCCCGCATACGACGGAAAGGTGGACGATTTTGCCACCAAGAATCTTTTCACACACCTCAAAGCAGGCGAAACCTACACCAACGATTTCACAATCACGATAACCGAATAATCGCGAAAGCGAAAAAGGCAACGAAAAAGACCACCGATTGGTGGTCTTTTTCGTTGGGCTCATAGTACAAAATTGCAACTCAGAAATGGCTCTTTCAAGCCCATTTCTTCACTTCCTTGGCTCTTTTATATTTGTTCCGCTACAAACAATCTGTTTAAAAACCTCTCTCTTTCAAAAGAGCGGAGAGCTTATCCGGGAAATTAACCGTCATACCGTCAACCCCGGCATCCAAGACGCCCCTCATAATCTCCTCGTTTGAAACGCCCCATACCCTTACGTTAAGTCCAAGCTTATGCCATTTCGCAACGAGGTCGGGATCTTCTACAACCAGTGCTGCTTTCGGGCAGATTTCACTTATTTTGTCCGCTATCAGCTCTAAGGTATGCGCCTCGGACACATCAGACGTCAGGTGGCCGAATCGGAACTCCTTACCGTAAGCCGCTGCCCGTTTAAGCTCATCATAATTAAATGATGTGATAACGGTTTTTTGCGCAAGATCATATTCGCGAAGTATATCAATTATCGCTTCCGCTGTTCCGAGCTGCTTGAGTTCTATTGCAAAGGTAATATCCCTATCAGCAAATTCGTCTAAAAACTCGCGGAAAGTTGGAATTTTCGCCTTATATTCATCCTTTATTACATCAAAACCAAGAAGTTCATCGTAGGTGTAATCGGTTATGTTGCCCTTACCGTTTGTCACACGGTCGATGGTATGATCATGGAATAGCACTGCCACACCGTCTTTTGTTATATGAACGTCAGTCTCAATGCCGTTAGCACCTTGCTCCAAACCTAATCTGAATGAAATCATCGTGTTTTCGGGTCTGTATTGGCTTGCCCCCCTGTGAGCATAATTAACAAAGTCAATTTGTTGGTCCGCTTCTATCACTTGATCAAGTTTGTTGATTAACTTATCAAGAAATTTTGAAAACGCCGAGCTATCCAAAAATGGATTCAACTCGCTCTTGCCGATAAGCTCTGCCTTGCCCTTGGTATCGTTTTGCCAGGAGTGATTTCCTATAAATAAATCGACTCGCTCTCCTTTAAGCCGCTCTATGCTCTTGTAAAACTCGCCTCTGTAAAGATAATTTACGCTTTTAGCTCGCATAAATGCCTTTTTAAGTTGATTTGTTCCTGCACCGCCAAAAGTTCCCACTCTGTAAGTTTTTTCGTTTTCCTTGACGTCGAAGAACAAAGATACGGTGCCTTCTGTGTGTCCCGGAGTATGTAAAGCCTTGATTTCGGTTTTGCCCAGGCGTATCACGTCTCCGTCCTTTATATCAAAATCAATTTCAAAATCCTTAATATATTTCTTATCGTTGAAATTGAGATAGGTCTTTGCTCCCGACATTTTAACAATCTCAGCGGTAGCTCCCGAATGATCGTTGTGTCCGTGGGAATGAATGATAATTTTAACGTCTTTTACGGAAAAACCGAGAGCTTCAATAGATTCTTTTAAAGCCTCGCCATCACCTGGATAGCCCGTATCTATAAGAATAAGCCCTTCGCTTGTAGCAAGCATATGACACGAAGCACGATAACTACCAACAAAATACAAATTATCAATCATTTTAAAAGGTTTGATGTCGGATATCATAACATTCTCCTTCAAGTTTTATAAAAATTTAAATCACGGCAAAAACCATTGCCCGATATACAACCATCATAAGCGGAATAAATTTGACGTATACCGTTTCAATCTCGTTTTTGCTTTGCATTTATCATCACATTTTTTATATATTATATCATGAGAGCACCATTTTTTCAAGCGTTTTTAATCAAATCGGAAGTTCAAGTCCAAAATGTCGAGGAAAAGGTGCAAAAAAGTCGGAACTCTTGAACCCTGACGACCCAGTCGCTTCGCTCCTTCACAAGCTCGCTTCGCAAGCAGCCGCTCGCAAGCTCGCTCATAATTGCGCA
>JAFTLM010000320.1 GCA_017455945.1 Clostridia bacterium
ATTGTGGTTGAAGCTTCTGTACGCAACCTCTCCGCATTCGGAGCAGGTATATCTGTAGCCTGTATGAGAGTCGAATCTTACAATAGTTCTGCTTGTGGGGGTACCGTCAACGTGCTCACAGTCGGAACCGTTTACCTTGGGAACTGCAGGTGTATCGGTAGCTCCAAGCTCTACAAGCTTTGTATAAGAGAAGGTGGCATTTTCACCGAATGTGAAGGCTGTTGCACCCGTATATGTGCCGTCAGCAATCTTTTCGCCGTCAACGTACAGGGTGTATGCGTTGCCGTTTACTTTTACGGCTACGGCAACGTTGCCATTATAGCTATCTGCCTCAAGAACAGCCGTGTCACCGAGAGAAAGGATTGTACCTGTGGTATCCTCGGGGATATTGGCATCGGTAAACAGCCAATATTCGCCTGCGGGAGCTGTGTAAGAAACTGTCGCACCTTCGCTGATATAAGGAATATCGTCCTCAACCACAGACGTGATATATTCTTCGAACACTTCTCCGCAATAGCAGGTACAGGTATACTTAACCGCCGTATCGCCTACGGTAAACTTACAATCTGTACTCCACTTATCGGTACAGGTGTGAACATACTCGTTATACTTTGCCACAACAAGGTCGGAATAGTAGCTATACAGTACTGTATCGCCGCATCTGAACTGTGACAGTGTTGTAATCTTCTGCTGACACTTGTCATAGACAAGCTCGCCGTTTATGTAGACCTTAATACCGCCCTCGGTAGAGGTCTTTCCGCCGGTCTGTCCTACAAGGGTTATCTGATATTGCTTTCCAAGCTCCATAATATAATACGGAACGGGGAAATCTTCTTTTCCACTTATTTTTTCGGCAATAAGAATAGCATCGGGATATGCGTTGGCTTTAGCCACACCGTAGCTTACACCGACTGCCTTTTCTGATTTTTCCGCAGCTGTGCTTGCAATCGCCTGGAGTTCTTCAAGAGTGGGGCAAGAACCGTCTTCTTTCTTTGCTATCGAATAAATTCTGAGCGCACTCTTATAGTCATTGAAGTCAATAAGAGTACCACCGCCGGCGCCTTTAGCGGCAACTGCGGTAATTATATCGGAACTATTATTTAAATCAAGTGTATAAGAGAAAATATATTTATCCCCGGAAGCGTTGAATCCGTTACCGGATGAAACGCCGACACGCGATCCCTGAAGCGAGTATTCAACAAATTTGTTTTCAAAAGCGGGGGTTGTACCTGAGCCCGTAAAGGTCTTCTTTACGTTAGGAGTCTGCTCTATATAAACACGAACTCCGCACTCGGAGCAAATATAAGACCATACACCGTTGTTAGAGCCGTTAAGGCTTGTAACGGGAATTTCATACATACGGTAGGTTCCGTCAATAGGTGTATGTGTTACGCAGGGAGCAGAAACATAGTCCTCAACAGAGGAAACGTACGCACGGCTTTCATCGAGTACAGGAAGAAGCGCCATCCAGTTCACAAATTTATCAACTGCCTTTACGTTACGGAGATTAACACCGTTTGCGGAAAGGACAATATCACTTCCCGAAATTGCAACAGCCTTGGCTGTATCGGCAAGAAGCCCCTCCACGTACAGATAAACGTCGTAGGCTCCTGCTGTTGCGGTGGGTTCAAGCTTTATTGCTACGTTATAAGTATTCTTTGCTGTCAAAGCGTTTCCTACAGCCGTCTGTCCGAGAAGCGAAAGTTTTCCGCTTTCGTCGGTAGCAAGAACGGTCTTATCGCCTATTGTAAGAAGGTCTGCGGCAGCTACCGTATAGTCTGCGGGGGTATTGAGGTCAAACGCCAGCCAATAGCTACCGCTTGCGGGTGCTGTAAGAGCAAGAGACTTGCCGTTCAATATATCGCTTACATTATTAGCGATGGTTGAACCGATTGCATAATCAACCGCATCAAGCGATTTACGCATTTTGTAGCCTTCAACCGCAGTAGTAAGGTCTGTTCCTGTAAAATACTTAGCAACAAATCCGTCGGGGGTATTTACAGGCTCTACCTGATAATCGGCAGCGGAGGCGTCATCAATCTCTACCTTGACGTTATCAAGATCGACGTTTGCTGAATTATCAAAAAGACGGAAGGAATGGCTCGCATTTTTATTTCCGCCTGTGCTGTAGTTAATCGTGGAAAATTCTTTCTCACCAATATAGGTAACGACCTCCATATTGGAAGACGTGGTACGTGTAAACTTCATAGTTACGTTGAAAGGGTCATTCAACTTATACGTAACACGATTATCTTCGGTCATTGCCTCCGGCTTAATTGCCGAGCCGGTGGAAGCCTCGGTTTTTCCCGTGGGTATAGTCCACATACTATTTGTGGTATTAGCCTTTATGGTCACAACCTGGTCAGGTGCATAAAGATATCCCTCATCCGGCAAAAAGGTTTCAGAGCAATTGGTAAGTGCATAACCGTTTTCGTCAGTTGTCCAGGTAGGGATATTAGCAGGGGTTGCCTTAATATTCCAATTATATCCCGGAGCAATGAAGGTTATAACAGACGCTCCGCGGTAAAAAGTCGAAAGATTTTGGGCAGAATTATCGGAGGTTTTCGCTATATTTTGCGTACCGGACGTACCTCTGATGGTCATATCAAGACTTATGGAAAAGCTTTTCGGACCTTCGGAGGCAAAAAGAAGATCGAGTATAGTTTGTGATTTCGCATACTTATCCGCATTAAACGCAGAATCTACCTTGTTGTTTATGTAGAAAGCGTTTCCGTTAAGATTAAGTACTTTATTGCCGTTCCTGTCGGCAATCGAAAGGTTCGGGTGTACAGCAGATGAACCTACCTGGGTAAACCACAGACCGGTATTGGGAAGGTAATCTGTCAGCGTGGTCGTACTGCTGTCATAGTCGTCAAAGTCGATGCCTTGAAGGAGGTTATAGGCAGGGTTGGTTGTAACGATTTCGGCTGCTTCGGTAACGGCTTCTTCAGCAGAAGCGGTAAACACGAAACAGGTAACCAAGCTGCTCATAACCATCAACAACGCAAGAACCGTTGACAAAAGTTTGGTGGGTATGTTTTTCATATTTCTCTTCCTTTCTTGGATAGAATTTACAAGTAGAAATAATACTACATAGTAATGATACCACTCTTTTTACAAGTTGTCAACATTTCAGAAATAAAAAAAGCTTTTTTGTTAAATATGCACAAAAAGTGCGTGACGGAATTGGAAACGGAAGGAAGCGGGGGGTGACCCCTCCCCTACGGAGTACGCAAAAGGGCTGAGTCATTTGACTCAGCCCTTTACTTGGGTATTTGATTTTTATTCAGCCGCAACGGGGGCAACAATATCACCCTCAAGTACCATTCCCTTGAACACGAGCGGATACTCACGGTATCCTACTTTGCGTTCAATCTTAATGGAGTTGACCTCGCCTGCTACAAGGTTCTCAACAGGAAGGTAGTTTCTTCCGTTGACAACGTCGTATTCAACAGCCGTTTCAGAACCGTTGAGGTAGAGGTTGAATGTTGCATTGGCACCCGAATCGATAACGATAAACGCAGCGTTTGCGGATTCGGGGTTAACCGAGAACTCGTAATAAGCTCCGCCGCCGTAGAAGTAACCGTCTCTTACTACAAGATCAAGCTCTTCGGTGCTTACGAAAGGCATTGTCTTCGTACCTGCGATAGTATTGTTAGCGTTATCCTTGTAGTAGTGACCTGTGTAGGTGATATTAGCCGCGTTGTCGGTTACGCTGTTCAAGGAATAATTATCATCGAACGCGTATACGGGAGCTTCGGAGCCATCATAGGTTACGTTAATCTTGACGGGTTCGCCAAGGTACTCAACGCCGCAAAGCACTACGTAAGGTCTATAGATGATATAGTAATTAGTACCTGCCTCAAATTTTACTTCTCCATCCCACTTAATGGGAAGAATGGAAACGTATTTAAATCCGAGGTCACCTGCGGAAACGTCGTGGTCATTGTTTACAAATCCGCTGTAAACCGTATCCTCGCTTGCCTTTGCGTCCTTAACAAGAGCTCCGTTCTTGTAAAGCTGAACGTATCCGCCAACTTCATCGTAGTAGCGTCCGTTAAGACCCGAGATTATACGGATATCACCGCTAAGCTCTTTGTACTGGAAGCCCCATACCTCTGCCGTATCGGAAGAACCGATGTTATAAGCATCATTAAGGGTTACGTTAACGCCAAAGCCGGTATAGCCGCCGTCAAGAAGTGTTACGTTCTCAACCTTTGCTCCGTCTGAAATATTGAAGTAGTGATGGTAAGCACTTACGTCTTCAACAACAGCAGTATCGAAGTGATATCTGAAGGTACTTGTCATCTCGTCAAATACGATAACTATTTGCATAGGCTCGTTTGTAAGAGTATGCTCAAGCGATACGTATTGGTTTCCGTTTGTTTTGTATGCAAGCTCACCTGTAGATGCGTTTACAAACAAGGGCGAAAGCTTAACGTGGTCGCGGTTAAGCGAAACGAGAGGATAGTATGCATTCTCATTTGAAAGATTGTTGAGAGATGCGGTAAGCTCGAATACGCTGACCTGCTCTCCGAAGGTCATTCCCTCTTCAAGCGCAACGTCGTGAGAAGTCATTCCGTGCTGAGCCGCTTTTACCAAAGACAGATTATTGAAGTAGAAGCTACCGTAGTTTCCGTCGGTAAGTCTTATGGAATAGTTTCCAAGAAGCTGGTCGAAGTGAGCTTTGCCTGTACTTGTCTGCACGGACATCTTTACTCCGTCAACGTATATGGTATAAACGTACTCTGATTTTGCAATATTGGGCTCAACGTATATTGCTACATTATGAACGTCACCCGACTTGAAGGTAATAACAAAATCTTCCTCAGTCTTTGAAGTGGGACGGTCGCCCTGATAGGGACGTATACCTACTCTGTTGTTGTAGTAATAGTAATCAACTTCCTTATATGTAACCTTTACGTAATCATTAAAGGTTCCGGCATCGACAGCCGCTTTATCCTCGTCAGAAAGAAGAACTCCGTATGCTCTCATCATCTGGACGTACACGTTAATATCTTCGGCAAAGAGTGCGAAGAACGAGCCGCCCGAACCCTTACCTGAAGCCGCTACCGCAAAAACCTGATCGGGCGAAACTGTACCCGAAAGCTCAAAGCTGATCCAATAAGGCTCGGCACCAAGACCGATAGAAGCAACGTCAACAGGTATAAACTTTGCACCTTCTACAGCAGTCAATCTGTCGCCGTATATATCGAAATCGGCAGGAGAAGTAAGGGTAGCCTTACCCAACGCCTTCTTTACGGAGGTTGCCGCCTTATGCGTTGCGTTTACGTTCAGAGTTTCGCCCTGCATTTCATAAACACGCTCTCCGCAAGCAGAACAGATGTAAGAGTAAATAAGCTTATTAACACCTCTCATACCGCTTGAGTAGGTTTTACCGGGAACTGTTATGAACTGATATCCGTCATCGGTGGGAGTGTGGATACAGGTACTTACGTAGCTGTCCGAATATGCGGGAGCAACGGGAGTGAAGTAATCACCAAGCTCTGCTACCTTTGTATAAAGGAAGTTAATATCGGCAAGTCCGTCCGCACCGAGAGTGAGACTTGTATCGCCGTTAACGACATACGCACCGACTTCAACACCGTTTACGTAAAGTCTGATAGTATTTTCGTTAAAGTGAAGCATATTGTATGCTATCTGAACAGTGGTGTTTGCTTCAACATCGGCTATCTCCTCGCCGTTCTTGTCAACAAGCTTGCCTCCGTTAAGCGAAAGCAATGCTTCTGTGCCAAGTGTAAGAAGATTGGTGTCGGAAAGCTTAGCAATATGAATATCGGTTGCAAACCAATAGTCACGGTCGGCGGGAAGCGTTACTGTGCCATTGCCTTCTATTCTTGCAGAAAGCGCACCGGCAAGATTTTCGGAAATGGAGTTCTCTTTGAATACTTTTGCACCGCAATAGCAATCAGCGTCGCTGTGACCGAGCCAGGTATCTGCCGAGTTTACGGTAATGTCGGCAGCATAATCTGTGGTATGCTCGTGGGCACGGGTAAAGCGGAGATTCTTCATAGAGAAATTCAACTGTGTACCGTCATTGATTCTGATGTAATTGCCATTCCATGTGCCGCTATAATCCAAATAATCTGTCCAGGTATACTTATGCTCGCCGTTTACGTATATTTCAAGATCTCTTGTCTCTGTATTTACGTATATTGAGAAATGGACCGTTTCACCTGAGACAACTTCGGCAAGGACAACGTCCGTATTGAACATTTCAATGCTCATATACTCTGCGTAATATATGGTTGTTACGGTCTCTTTACCGTTCTCAAGCTTAACATTGTATCCCTTTACAACAGGATGAGTTCTGAGGAATCCGTTGTAGTTTGTACCGAAGTTCATAAGGTTTCTGCCGTTTCCGTTGTGTACATAAGAAGCACCGGCAGTATTATTTACAAAATTAGCTTCATAATTGAAATCGAAATCTATCCAATAAGGAAGCGACGATGAACCTGCGTCTTCGGCATCGAAATAGAAATGTTTCATCTGGTTGGCGGACACAGTCGCACTTGCGGGATTTGACCAAGCAGTAGTATGTTTACCATCAGAATAAAGAGGAATATCTTGGTCGGGAGTTTCATAAACTCTGTCTCCGCACTTTTCACAAACGTACACGAAAGAGGTTCTGTCTCCGCTGTAGTCCGCAACGGCGGTTGCCTTCTTAGCACTGTGAGCGCAGGGAACATTTGTGATTGAGCTTCCGACTGTGGGAACAGCGGGAGCCACTCCCTCTCCGAGAACTTCGAGAATTGCTATCTTATTATAATTAAAGGAAGCATCAAGGTCAGCAGCACCGTAAGTTACGGCAGAAGAACCTGCATATTCGCCGGTCGCTACGTTTTCGCCGTCAATATAGAGGGTGTACGCATTACCGTTAAGCTTTACTCCTACGGCATAAGCCTTCTGCTCTGCCGTTGCAGAATATTCTCCCGAAACAAGCTTTCCGCCTTCAAGCTTAAGAAGAGCAGTATCGCCTATTGCAAGAAGGTTACCGTCTTTGGTAAGGGTCTTGAGGTTCATATCGGTGGTTACCCAATACTCGCCTGTGGGTGCTGTATAAGAAAGGGTTTTGGTTCCCTTCTTGAGGTTCTCTATCTTATCAACAACAAGAGATTTTATCTCCTGTGTACCCGCACTGTAACCGCAATAGCAGGTATAGTCGGTATACTTGATAGAGCTTCCGTCTATGTAAAGCTCTTCCTCGGCACCAAACTCAACAGACGTATGAGTGTGGGTGTCCATAGGCATATTGCGGGTGTAGGTGATGCCGGACACATTGGAGACACCCGTACCGGCATCGCCAAATCTTACTGCGGGATAGGTGCCGTTCTGTACCGCAGCAACGGTGTTCTTAAAGATACCGTTAGTTACGCTTCCGAAATACTGATTGTATATTCCGTTGGTATAGTCGGTCACGTAAACCTTGTAGCAGCCTGTTGCGGGGTCAAGATTGATATGGAACGAATATTTTTGATTCTCTACAAGGTAGAGTGTCCATACTCCCTTTGCCTCACCATACATAGTAACGTATGACTTAGTATCATCATATCTGTGAATGTTCAATAACTGACTGTACGACTTATCTTTAACCATCCACGTAATCCAGGATCTTCTGGCATCAGTGGCATACGAACTCGGAACTACAGAGGTATAGGTGATATCAAAGTTGAGCCACCAATCGTCGGCAGCCTGAGTTGTGGTACCCATAAGAAGCTCGTGGTAATTGGTTGCCCCTTCGCCGGTTTTCCACAACTTGGAATACTGTGCTCCGTTACCGAAAGAAGTGAACGAGGTATCTTCCAATATGAGATTGGGGTATTCTTCGTTCTCCACCGCACCGCACAGTCTGCACACGTTCTTTGCTACAACGCCGTTATTTGCTACGGGTGTAAGCTGATAATCTGCATTCCAAAGGCTGTCGTGGTCACCGCCGCAGTCAAGGACGGTTATCTTCATATCGTCCACAGAAACGCAGTCACCGCCGACAAGGTCGGTAATCTTAAAGCCTGTGCCGGCACCCAAATTATAGTTATACGTTCCGCAAAGCTTATCATCTACGTATATCTCTACATACATTATTGTCTTATAGCGCTTGAAGTCGAGAGTGATATGCACCTCTTCGCCAAGTGTATATGTACAAGCATTGTCGATAGCCGCATTGGATATTGCGGCGGTAACGCGTCCGTCCAGATACGTTCCGTCTGCGGGGGTAATTTTTTTGGTGTTATAAAGCAAATTGCCGTCTTCGTCTGTAGCCTGAACGTAGACAGGGTTACCGTTTTCGTCCACCTTAGGCGCACCTGTTTCCTCGTCTGTAGCCTGAACGTAAACGGGGTTGCCGTTTTCGTCCACCTTAGGTTCACCTGTTTCTTCATCGGTATCCTGGACGTAAATGGGGCTTTCAAGGTCGGGTTCGGTATAGCTATAACCACCTGACGCCCAACCGATTTTTGAATCGGCGGTGAAGTCATAGGATATATCTTGTCCCGTAGCGTAGAAATATCCTACGTTTTCCTTGCCTTCGGCAACAGCCGCAACAGAGTTTGCCTTGGTTCCGTCCTCGTTAAAGGCTATCTTGCCCACACCGGGAGCGGTAACCTTGAGGAACCAAGAATCAGCATATTGGGTTGCACCGTCTTTCTGATACGAATATCTGTATGACAGCAACGACATACCTCTGTGACGGGTTGTGGGATAATTCAGCTTATTGTTCTGGTCACCCGTTCCGCCAAAATCTTTGGTTACGGCAATGTCCATTTCCCAAGTAAAGTGCTTAGGGCCGTCTGTACTGCTGAAAAACAGTTCTTCCATTCCGTTGTTCTGATCGGCATGAATATAAGCAGGAGCGGTAATGGCAACTCTACCGTCATCGCCGTACTGTCTCAGAACCGCTTGATTTTTATTTCCAAAATAGAAACCGTAGTTATCGTAGATAAACTTTCTGTTATCTACGGTATCGGCGGCTTCGTCTTCGGTTCCCTCGGTGCTGTCTACAATTCCGTTACCGTTCTTATCGTCCGGCTCGACAGTGTCAAAATTGACAGTATCGAGAAGGTTGTAGAAGCCACGAGTTTGCGGTTTCGCGCTGTTTTCCGCTGCTGACGTGCCGAATGAGAATGACGATAGGATAAAGGTCATCATCAAAACGGCAAGCAGTATTCGCATACTTGTTCTTTTCATC
>JAFTLM010000321.1 GCA_017455945.1 Clostridia bacterium
CAAACATTTTCAACAATTTCATAGTATTCATCTGAAGGCACAACTATTGTTTTAGTATCATCTTTAGCAATAGGTTCTGTGGTTTTAATATATTGATCCGTAGAATTGGGACTCTCTGTCATTATAGTGCAATTTGAGTCATTTGATAACATAGTGGAATAATTAGCTATTGCTATACAAGCGACAATAAGAGTTATGAGTATAAGTATTAGTACACCTACTCTTTTCATAAACCAAGTTTAGCGATATATTGGGGATTTAAGGCAACAAAACCTCTTTGATTAATAGCAATATCTGCCCAGTCCAGTACAGCTGCAATAACAAAAGTAGGATCGTATGTTGACTCTCCTTGTTCTTTTCCGAAATATCTTGTAGCTATTGTTCCCACGATTGTGTCCTCGGTACATTTGCCGTACCCAACTTTATCCTCTTTTCCGTGTCCATTACCTTTGGGGGCACGAAATTGATTTGAATTTTTTAACAATTCAACAACACAATCAAAAACACTATAATCAAACGCAAGCTTAAAATCATTCAATTTATCGGATGTAAAACTCTTTCCATCCGAAGAAGCTATTATTCTACAAGGTTTACCATCAAGCAAAGAGATAGTAATTGCTCCTTTGTTTTCAAATAATTTTCTGCGTACTATTTCAGATGCGACAACGCTATCATAATTTACTTTCCCAAACAATCTCATATCTACAATTACCTCCGTATTTTCTTCTTCATTTTCAACCAATCCCAAGCTGATAAGCAAATCATCAAGTCTTTTAGTTACTGTCGGATAAGAAATTTGCAGTTGCTCACCAACCATTTTAATGTTACCACGACTTTTCAAAAAAACCTCTAAAAACTCTTTTTGCTGGGGAGATAGCGACTCAAAAACAGATAAATTCTTTTCGGTTGGATATTCTGCTTCACAATTAGGGCAAGCCAAACGGCTTATGTGTAGTTTGTTTTCGCAAACTGGGCAAATATTAAAATCAAGTTTCGACATTTCAATCCCTCCTTTTTTGACATTATAACATAAAATTTAGGTATTGTCAATACAGTACATTAAAATTATTTATGTCTTATTTGAAAAGACGTAGCTTTTATTAATAAATCTTTCTTTTTTGTTTCCATACATATTGTAGTGCCGATTTTCTTTACTGGCAGAAAAAATGACATCTTTTTTGATGAATTTATTTATCAAGATGTCATTTTTTCACTATAATATAGCAAAGGCAATTTTTGCTATAAATTTGAAAGGCACAGAATATGAAAGGAGTGAAAAAAGTACAGTATTACGAAGGATTTTGAGGCTTTTATATATTGCGATAAAGGTATATATAAAAGTATCAAAATATTTGGATGAAACAGCGAGCGAAGCTCGATGCTTCATCCAAATGGCACGTGAAGGATTTTTGATAAAGAAAAATCCAACATTTTCTCAAATGATTTTGCAAACGGCAAAATCGACACTATAAGAGGTGGCTTCGTTCCTCGGCGTTCGCCAATAATGGAGTTTTAGTCTTAACAAAATTTTAAAAGAGGGGTGTTGTGCGTTGGGTGGAAAGAACAAGAAAATAACCATACAGCTTAATAGGCGTATTGACGAGCTGTTGCGTATTGGGGAGAAGAAAGTCAAGGTCAATGGGCGTGTGGCTACCATAAATAGCGTTCAAACCGCCGATTCCTACCGTGGCACAGTGAACCGTTTGGGAGAGGTCTGCAAGTCAATGGGGGTTCGAAATATTGAGGACATCGACAAAGGCGTGATTGAGCGTTATATGGAGTCCTACCGCAACGCTTCTGCTTGGACGGTCAGCCGCGAGGTCGCCGCCGCCAACAAACTGCTCGGCACATCTTATACGCCGCGAGATTTTGGCTTCACCCAACGCCGCACATACACCTCTGTCAAAAATAAACGTGGGGAGTTACCTAAAACAAGTGATTCAGACAGCCCTAAAAATCAAGATGGTATATACCTCGCTTCTGTTACCGGTTGTCGCAGATCGTCAATTACGACGGTCACGGCAAATGATGCCGTAAGGGATGAACACGGCAAGATATACGCATTTCACTTTTGCGAAAAGGGCGGGCGTGAACGTATCTCACTTGTGTTGCCATCGGAACAAGGAACTCTTACACGCTGGGTGGATAACAAGCTCAAGGGTGGTCATTCAGCCGATGCACCTCTTATAGACTACATAAGCAAGAACGCACCTTGCCACCGTATGCGTAGCGAGTACGCAAGGGATTTATACGCCGAGCTAAAGGATGCCAAGGAGCGTGGCGTGGATGTGTACCAAGGTCGCAAGTTTGAGCTTTTCATAGATAAGGACAAATACGATTATAGCTACAATAACCCACGGTTCAAGTCGAATGTGGTTCACGGCTTTGAAAAAGACCTCGCCCTTGAGGTCAGCTTCGCACTCGGTCATAACCGCCTCGATGTCAGCCTTTATTCCTACCTTATAAGATAATATATACGTTAGCACTTCTACCGTTCGGGGTAGAGGTGCTTTTTTGTTGCCTTAACGAATTTCGCCATTCTCTTATCATCGGCATAATTATGCACTACAATAGAAGTACAACACGCCTTTGTAGCGTTGTCGCAGAAGTAGGTAAAATTTGCTGAAATATAATTTAATGAAGGAAATTTTCGTATTTTCTGTTCATCGACAAATTACGGCACTACAATATATGTGTTGAGTGATAATCACAAAATGAATTTTATACAATAA
>JAFTLM010000032.1 GCA_017455945.1 Clostridia bacterium
CAGCATTGTCTATGGTAACGTATTCTGCGTTATTATTCGCACCGTTGGCACCTCTGTGAAGATGTATCAACGGCATTCTCGTGCCTGCATTATCAACGGGCTGTGTAGTATGCATTCTGATGCGGAAACTTATTTCCGCCGCCTCTGTTATAATACAGTTTTTGGCGCTTGTGTTAGTCTGAAAAGCAAAAACTCCAATAACACCGTAATCGCCTGTATCGGTCTGGTTTTGAACAAAGCTGTAATAATGGTTACCGTTACTTTCCTTAACCAAAGTTCCCGTTCCTATTGCGTTGCCGGTTTGCATCAAAAATCCGAATGGGTCGCAAAGCTTACCGTCAGCATTGGTAGCCGTAGAATTTTGCATATAATTCAAGTGTTTTGTTGACGACCCGTAATTTTCGAAATCGAAGCTGGCATAATAGCCATAGTCATCATATGTATCAAGCGGTTCATCAAAGGTATTTTCCGCCGATACGGGGAAAGCCGACACAAGCATTGTAAGGAGCAACAAGCCTGTGAAAAGAGTGATTATTTTTTTCATTTTTTCCTCCAACCAAAACAATTTGATAACATTCAATTTCCATAATAAGTAATACATATATATTTTATCACATAGATACTTTGGTGTCAACCGAAATTGTATTTTTTATTCAAAAATATTCCACAAAAGCAACAAACACCCCGCATTGGTGGGGTGTTTATAATTATATTTGTTTACAGTGAGATTACGCAAAGCGGATTTGGCATATTTAGTGTTTGCTCCGTGAGCACGGGTTTGCCGTCAACAAGCTTAAGAATTGTAACGTCGTTGGTAAGCTCGTTTGTACAGAACATCAAATCGTCAACAATCAGAAAATCTCTGGGATTTTTTCCTCCACAATACGTATTTTCAAGCAGACGAAGCTCTTTGCCGCATATTTCAAGACGAGTTATGGTTTCGGCTCCTCTGTTAGAAATATAGAGATACTTCCCTTTTATTCTGATTGCTGCTGCTGTATTCTTTTCCTTGAAATCGGGAAGGCATTCATAGGTATTCAAATATGTAAGCACTCCGTCGTCATAATCAAACACGCTTACAGATGAAACAAGCTCATTTACGCAATAGACAAGCTTTCCGTCATCTGAAAACGCAAGGTGGCGTGCCCCGTAGCCTTCGGGAACCTTTGCAACCGATAACTGCTTCAAATCAAGAGTATAGGTAAATATACTGTCAATTCCAAGGTCGGTACAAAGGACGTACTTACCGTCGGGCGTGGGCGATACAAAATGAGTATGTGCCTCGGTCTGGCGTGTTGGATGAGGTCCTTTTCCGCTATGTGTTGAAACCGTATCGGGAAGCTTAACCACGTTACCCGAGAGATAATTGACTGTATAAACCTTTCCGTTTACCACAGACAGATGACAGGGCACTATTCCCTGCGACGAAATAATTTCAGTTGGATTTATAAGCCTTCCGTTTTCGTCAATATCAAAGGTCAATGTCCCACCGAATTTTGTATTCTTGTCGGTCTCTTTAAGAATAACGTAAGCCTTATTGTCTTCTATTGCAATATACATAGGCTTATCCAAATCAACCTTTTCACAGAACGAAACATTTTCGTTTTCAAGTATGTAATGATATATGCCGCCATCTTCGGTGCAAGCACAAAAATACAGATGTTTCATACAGTCTCCTTAAAAGATAATTTCGTTTTCGAGAAACTCGGTTGCCGCTAAATAAACACCGGCACTCCAGCCCATCATAGCAGGCATTTTGTATTCATCGACAACGTCAATACTTCCGTTTATAACGTTGTATTTTTCCCACAAATTATGTGTCTCATCAAATATTTTATCCACCAGTTCAACGTATTTTTTCGCAATACGGCGTGCGTCATCATCAAATCCGTACTTATGCAAAGCAGAAAAGGTTATATACTGAAGGCATGCCCAGCCGTTGGGACATCCCCACTGATAGGAACCCTCGATAACGTTTTCCTCGGTGGTAAGAATACCGTGCCTTGCTTCAAGTCGGTTGAGGCTTTCAGCCAACTTTTTGGCACGGCATTCATCAAGCAGTCCAACAAACATAGGATAAAAAGATGCTGCCGAGAACACGGCACTATGGGTCTTACTTGCAAAATTGTAATCAAGCAGCAGACCATCTCCGTTATCCATATATTCAAGCATCAAGTTCTTGCGCTTCTCGGCGGCATTACTCCAAATATCTTCCTCTCCTGTACCAAGCTCTGCTGAGAAATACCCCATATTTTGTTCAAACAGATACATAAGAGAATTCAGGTCAACGGGGTTGTAATTATACACCTCAAAGCCCCATCTTGAACAGATATCCCATCCGCTTTCGCAAACGGCGAGAGTGTGATATCCCAAATCGTGAGCATTTCCCTTGGGCATAAAGCCGACGCGCTTTCCAAGCTGCCCCACCGAGTATTCAAGCAATCCGTCGGTATAATTATGAGAGCCGTACACGTTAAGCCCGTTAGGCGCTATTCTCTTGGTCATCCAGAAGTCATATTCCTTCTTAAGTGTAAAATATGCTCCGCGAAGCCACGCCTTGTCGTTATAATGGCGATATACGTCGTACACCATAGCCGAAAGAAACGGAGGCTGTGAGCGTGTAAGATAATAAGTTCTGTTTCCGTTAGGCATAAAGCCATATTTCTCCACCATATAGAGCATGTTGTCGGTATTATATTTTACTTGATCACATCTGCCTGATATCTCAAGTCCCTTATTGGTGAAAAAGGTATCCCAATAATACATTTCGTCAAAATAACCTACCGACGGAACTATGTACGGATAAGGCATACCTATTAAGGTATCCTTATCCTCTCTGTTTTCCTTGATGCAATCATTCCAATGGGCGTTTATGTAGCTTTTTACCTTTTCGGACATACTAAAACTCCTTATTTTTTATGAATTGAGAAGTTGCTTACCTTTCCGTCAATCTCTGCCTTATAGTCACCGTAGAAGCCTCTGAACTCTATGCAGCCGTTTTCGTCGGTGGTAAGCTCAAGGTCGGTATGCCATCTCTTGTTGAACATCTCATACATACGCTCAGCCGACTTTTTAGGTGTCATATCGTGGCGGAAAAGACCGCCCTTACATCTGTTTTCGTTCCATATACGACCGGGGATTTTAGTAATATGAGCATATCCTTCGGGTATATTCCAGTAAACCACGTTTTCAACTGCAGGATGTCCGAAGAAACAAGTATAAATAAGGTCAAGAAGATCAGCCTGCAAAAGCTCGTCTTCTTCCGTCTCGCCAAAAGTGGGAACGGTTATTTCGGTAATTTCAAGAGGTTTGCCGAACTCGGCAAATTTATCGAGTGCCTCAAATATAGACTTGGGATTAAAGTGATGTGGATTAGGTGTTACCAGTGCTTTTTGATATTGTTCATCGGTATCTATGTTAGCGCCCGTGAATGCGTGGTGCTGAATTCCTATCTTATCTATACGCACACCCTTTGCAAGTGCTGCGTCAAGCATCATAAAATAGCTGTTTCTATATCCTCTTTCGGCTATTGCCTTTACAGGATTCGCCTCGTTTATAACAAGAACGTCGTCCTTAAAATATTTTCTCGCAAGGTCGAACGACCATTCTATTATATCACGTTTACTGCTTATTGCGCTCTTGAATTTCCATTCCCACTCACAACACAATTCATTAATGACCTCAATCTCGTACATCTTGCCGGCATATCTTTCGGATATTTCGGCAAAACGCTTTTCGTAGAGCTTTTCCATAGCCTCCATATCGTTAAGAGGAAGCCATTCGGGGATAAATTTGTCGTAAACAAGGCAATGGAGCTTGGGAAGAACGCCGTTTTCGTTACAATATTCTACACAACGATCGGGAGCAGGGCGACGGTAGACCTTGGGGCTATCCTTGTCATATCGCGGCTTGCCCTCTTCGGGTTCAAGTCCGTCCCAATAGAAAGGAACCGTGGCAAGATTGAAGTGTTTTTTAAACTCTTCTCTGTATCTTACATTATACTCCTCATTTTCAAATTCGTCAAGCATAAAAATGTTTGCACCGTAGTTAAAATCGTGAGAGGTCTGATTTCTCTTTACTTTTTTACCGACAACAGGGTTGCCGTTTTTATCCTTAAAAGAAAGCTTACAATTACCCTTGCGGTACTTTTCAATGTTCTCCTTTGCTTTGCCTTCAAGAATGTCTTTATGCTCTTCGGCATACTTAAGCCACAAATTTCGTAATTCTTGTTTTGTCATTGTTTTATCCTCCAAAATTACAAATGCATTCCACCGTCTACTATTATTTCGCTTCCCGTTACGTATCTTGCCTCTTCCGAGCAAAGGAAGAGTGCCGAGGGGGAACAATCCTCGGCTTCGCCCGCGTACCCTGCGGGGATTCCTGCCATTACCTTTTTGTTATACTCGGGGTCGGAAAGTGCCGCATCGTTTCTCGGCGTTGCGATTACTCCCGGGCAAAGATTATTGACTGTAATTCCATAGGGCGCAACCTGTTTTGCAACGTTTCTTACAATACTCATTTGTGCGTCCTTACTTGCGGCATAAACCGCCATATCAACGTGAGGCTTATATTGCTGAACGCTGCCTACGGTAACAATTCGACCGAAATTCTGCTCTTTCATATGCGGAAAATACTTCTGCATAAGAGCAAGTGAAGCAGCGAAGTTAACCGACATCTGGGTATCAAGCTCATCACGCGTTATCTCGTTCCAATGCTTTCTGTACTGAACGCTGGCGTTAAGAACCACGATATCCAGGTCACCTGTGGCATTGTATATGACCTCCGCACAATCTTTATCGGCAAGGTTTTTTACAACGTAATTCTTACATCCTATTTCAGCTATCGCCTTTTTGCATTTTTCTTCGCTTGTTGCGCCGTGTATCCAAACCTCTGCTCCCGCTTCGTGAAAAGCTTTTGCGATTGCAAAACCAATTCCCTGGGTAGAGCCTGTTATAAGTGCTTTTTTTCCTGTTAAATCAAACATTTTATCAGCTCCATTCTCTGTCGTTAGCCCACTCGCCGTTCCAGTTATCGGTGGGTTCCCACTGTCCCGGGAATTTGGGGTGAATATGCTCGGCAATAAGCTCCTCGTTAAGCGACTCGATACCGATACCGGGAGTATTGGGAACCTCTACGAATCCGTTCTTGAAAAGAGGGTTGTCAATACCGTTTGCGAGGTCGTTCCACCAAGGAATATCCACGGAGTGGAACTCAACCGCAAGCACGTTCTGAATTGCCGCCGCGGTATGTATTGCAGCCATACAAGCGATTGGGCTTTCAGCCATATGGATAGCCATCGCAACACCGTAGGTCTCACACATATCACCAAGCTTCTTGGTTTCAAGTGCACCGCCTATGGTAAGGAGATCGGGGTGAACCAGCGAAACGGCGTGATTCCTCATAAGAGGCTCAAAATTCTTCGCAAGGTAGATGTCCTCACCTGTAGCGAGGGGGACGTTACATGCCGCCGCAATCTGCTCATAGTGCTTTGTTAAGTGCCAAGGCTGAATATCCTCAAGCCAAGCGATATTATATTTTTCGAGGCGTTTTGCGAACTTGATACAATCTTCCATTGCAACGTGACCGAAGTGGTCGATTGCAAGAGGAACTTCATACCCTACAACGTCACGCACCTGTTTTACGTAATCCTCAAGCATATCCATTCCCTTTTCTGTGATGTGGATACCCGTTGCGTAGTGAGGAATTGTGAACACCTCGTAATTTTTGCCAAGCATCATGTCCATATCAATAGAGCCACTTTGATGCTGAATTGCCTTCATAGAATATTTCTGCATATCCTCAAGCATGCCAAGAGGGGCATTAAGTGTGCCCGGCTCGTCGTAAAGGAGCTCAATTCCAAGGTCCATTTTTACAATAGAGAATCCCATATCGATACGCTTTTGAATTGCGTGACCCATATCGGTTCCCGTATGCTTTCCGTCAACGTCGGTATCTCCGTAAACTCTTACCTTGTCACGGAATTTACCGCCGAGCATCTGCCAGAGCGGAACTCCCCAAGCTTTACCAGCCAAGTCCCAAAGAGCGATTTCAATACCCGAGACACCTCCGCCCTGACGAGAGGGACCGCCGAACTGCTTGATTCTTCTGAAGAGCTTATCTACGTTACAGGGATTCTCACCTATAAGTCGGC